>NZ_JAMBOQ010000011.1 GCF_023715685.1 Priestia aryabhattai | reverse complement strand
CAAGATGAGATTTCCCATAGCGCAAGCTAGTAAGATCCCTGAAAGATGATCAGGTTGATAGGTCAGAGGTGGAAGCGTGGCGACATGTGTAGCTGACTGATACTAATCGATCGAGGACTTAACCAAACTTTAAAAGCGTAAGCTTTACTCAGCGAACTGTTATCTAGTTTTGAGAGAGCAATCTCTTGTCTGGTGGCGATAGCGAAGAGGTCACACCCGTTCCCATACCGAACACGGAAGTTAAGCTCTTTAGCGCCAATGGTAGTTGGGACTTTGTCCCTGTGAGAGTAGGACGTTGCCAGGCAATGAATAAGACCCCTTATGAGTCTCTTGTAAAAGAGCATAGGGGTTTTTTATTTGAAATATTCTATCATAAGTAATGAAAATAACGCTTATCAAGGCGCTTATATAGATTTTTTGGAGGATTAGCTCAGCTGGGAGAGCACCTGCCTTACAAGCAGGGGGTCGGCGGTTCGATCCCGTCATCCTCCACCACCGTGCCGGTGTAGCTCAACTGGTAGAGCAACTGACTTGTAATCAGTAGGTTGGGGGTTCAAGTCCTCTTGCCGGCATCACTTATATCGGAGGGGTAGCGAAGTGGCTAAACGCGGCGGACTGTAAATCCGCTCCTTCGGGTTCGGCAGTTCGAATCTGCCCCCCTCCACCATCTCTTTATTGGGCTATCGCCAAGCGGTAAGGCAACGGATTTTGATTCCGTCATGCGTTGGTTCGAATCCAGCTAGCCCAGCCATAGAGAGCCATTAGCTCAGTTGGTAGAGCATCTGACTTTTAATCAGAGGGTCGAAGGTTCGAGTCCTTCATGGCTCACCATTTATATTCACACGCGGGTGTGGCGGAATTGGCAGACGCGCTAGACTTAGGATCTAGTGTCTTACGACGTGGGGGTTCAAGTCCCTTCACCCGCATCTTAACTTCAATATATAAGCGGAAGTAGTTCAGTGGTAGAACACCACCTTGCCAAGGTGGGGGTCGCGAGTTCGAACCTCGTCTTCCGCTCCATACAATATTGGCGGCATAGCCAAGTGGTAAGGCCAAGGTCTGCAAAACCTTTATCACCGGTTCAAATCCGGTTGCCGCCTCCACCTATAAAAGTCCTGCCGGGGTGGTGGAATTGGCAGACACACAGGACTTAAAATCCTGCGGTAGGTGACTACCGTGCCGGTTCAAGTCCGGCCCTCGGCACCATTTTAATAAGCGCCCGTAGCTCAATTGGATAGAGCGTTTGACTACGGATCAAAAGGTTAGGGGTTCGACTCCTCTCGGGCGCGCCATAAACGGGAAGTAGCTCAGCTTGGTAGAGCACTTGGTTTGGGACCAAGGGGTCGCAGGTTCGAATCCTGTCTTCCCGACCAGAGAAGTATCATGGGGCCTTAGCTCAGCTGGGAGAGCGCCTGCCTGTCACGCAGGAGATCGCGGGTTCGATTCCCGTCGGGACCGCCATTTACATAAAGGCTCGGTAGCTCAGTTGGTAGAGCAAAGGACTGAAAATCCTTGTGTCGGCGGTTCGATTCCGTCTCGAGCCACCACTTTCTGCAGGGGCATAGTTTAAAGGTAGAACTACGGTCTCCAAAACCGTCAGTGTGGGTTCAATTCCTACTGCCCCTGCCAATTTAGATACGTCTGGCGATTGTGGCGAAGTGGTTAACGCACCGGATTGTGGTTCCGGCATTCGTGGGTTCGATTCCCATCAGTCGCCCCATCTTAAGTAATGCGGGTGTAGTTTAGTGGTAAAACCTCAGCCTTCCAAGCTGATGTCGTGAGTTCGATTCTCATCACCCGCTCCAAATGAAGGGCCTATAGCTCAGCTGGTTAGAGCGCACGCCTGATAAGCGTGAGGTCGGTGGTTCGAGTCCACTTAGGCCCACCATATTCCACAGTAGCTCAGTGGTAGAGCTATCGGCTGTTAACCGATCGGTCGTAGGTTCGAGTCCTACCTGTGGAGCCATACTGGCCCGTTGGTCAAGCGGTTAAGACACCGCCCTTTCACGGCGGTAACACGGGTTCGAATCCCGTACGGGTCATCAAAAGAGCAGTTTGCATATGCAAACTGCTCTTTTATTTATGGTAGATAATTAACTGATTTTAATGGAATAAGGTATGGAGTTTTAATAGGAAAACTTTAAAATAATTGCAGCTGATTTTCTAATGTTGAACTTACTAATACTACTAATCTAAAAATGAAACTAACATCCCATGCTATAATAGATAAAAACTAAATACTAGGGGCAATGAATGATGGAAGAATTAAAACAAGAAGACCAATATGCAGGTAAACTGTATGAGAAAGGGTTTAAGTGGATGCGTTTTGTAAGCTTTTTTATGGTTGTTAACCTCATTTTCACCGTAGCTTCAGTAGCAGTTGCCTTAGTAGCCCCTCAAATTCAAGAAACTTTTCAATGGGTAGTATTTGGTGTATATGGGTTTACAGTACTTTATCTCATCTTTATGCGAGAAGTAGCCTTTAGAAAGACATATGGATCTTTGGTAGTTTGGATGCGAATGGTATGGGGGTTTAGCTTTATTGCTAGCGCATTTGGGGCAGTCACTATGTTCGTGGTTAATACTCACTGGACTTTATTTTAAAGGGATACCTGGTTATGTTGAAAGTAAAAATAAAGGAGGAATACATATGAATCCATACGAACAATTCCAATTAAATAAAGAACTCCAAGATAGAATCATCGAATTAGAAGAAGAAAGCCAAAAACTTAAGAAGAAGATTGAAGCTTTACAGGCTAACTTTTAAGCATTGGTATGCTCCCTTTACAGTAGACCAGTAAAAGAAAGCAACCTATTCCTACACAAAGGAATAGGTTCAATGAAGTAAGATGATATAGGTGTATATAACCATCTGAAATCAAATGCATTTCTATTATAATCTATATTGGAAAATAAAGCACTTACATTTTATGAAAAACATGAAAAAGTCCGTAACCACGAAGGGTAACGGACTCGTTGGAAGTTGATTTTAAGAACCAATATGCATCTATTAGTTTACCATATTATTCATCTTAATGAAAGCGATTACAAAAAACGTATACTAGGCACGGACTTATCTGCATAATTGTTGATATATGTAAGGTTTTGTAGATAACTAAGTTGCTCCCACATATTGAATATTTATCCTATATCGAGTACAATAAGTTGAATATAAGTTCAACTTAAAAAATGAGGTGTTTATAAATGAGAATTTCACGTTTTAATAAAGATTGCGGTAACTCTGTTGATATGAACATTATGGATGGATATCTATTTGATTTTCCAACTAATGTAGTTGAACTTCAAAAAGAAGCTGCAGACTCCTTTTTTACAGATGCTGTTACAGCTCCAGAAGAATTTAAGAAGCGCATTTTACTTTCTACAACCATTGAGGGGGAAGAGAAAGAGCATTATTTCTTAGTAGGTGAAATTGCAGCTAGTCAATTGCTTGCCAATAATCACATTAATAAATTACATAATAAAATTACAAGTCATATTCCATACATCACCTTTTTAGCTGCGATTGCGTATTATCATGCGTTGCATGCGAAAGATAAAAAAGACAATACAATTGAAATTGACTATTTTTCTACCATGTTACCAATCTGGCTACTTAAGAAAGAGAGCACATTTGGGGCAGCTCAAAAAGCCATGGCCAATCGCTTCTTAGGTGACCATACGTTTACCGTGCATACACCTGGTTTTGAAAATACTTTAAAGGTATTAGTAGAAGAAAGTGCCTGCTTAAAAGAGGGAGAAAGTGCACGTTTTGCGTTAAAAAAAGACTTAACGCTTCAAGATCGTGAAGATGCGAATGAGTATGTTGAATGTGAAACAGTCATGGTGGACATAGGCGGTGGTTCCATTGATGTGGTTATTCTACCCGAAGGGTTGAAAGCTGCTAATAGTCGTGAATCGTTCCAAAGCATTGAGGGTATTCCTTATTTAGCTCATATTGATAAATTGCGCAAAGAGAAATTTCTAGAATTATTTACAGACTTACGTGCCTTTGATCAATTTATTCTCGATAACTACAGCAAGCAAAAGTTTGTATTAAAAAACGAGAATACAGGTGAATCTATTGATTTAACAAGTACAATCAAATCTTCACTACGAGAATATGTGGAAATCTTATTGGCTAAATTAAATGATGTCGCACCACCACCAGCGAATAAACTACGTAAGTATGTATACTGCGGTGGAGTAGCTCCTACTTTAGAAGTAGCTATCATGAATAGTATGCGTGAAAAAATTGGAGAAGAACGTACGGAGAAGTATCATAAGGTTCCCCAAGATAGCCGCCATTTAAATTTATTTGGCTTAGAGATTCGTAGTATTGGTTACATTCAAAAGAAGCAAGCAGCAGAGAAGAAAGCCGTTAAATCCTAACAACGTAGGTGATAGGGATGTCAGATCGTCAAAATGCGTTTACCATTAAGACAAATCAATTGAGTGATGAAGTTTATAATAAACTAGCTAAATATGCTAAATCGCGTAAGTTAGGGGATTATATTTCCTCCTTAATTCTACGTGATCTAGATGATTCATCTACCGAAAGAAAAGCAATTGAAGACAAAAAAACCTACGAAATGCTTGAACATATAAAGAATGAATTAGCTGATTTAAAAACATTAGCAAAAACAACAGGTTTTGTAGGAAACGATTCCTTCAAAGAAGAAGAGCCTTCTTCAAAGGTTCTACAACTAAAAGAAGGAAAGATTGCAGATTTAGAAAATATATCTGGCTCATTAGACGATGACGACTTAGAAGAATATAACGATTTTTAAAAAGTAAAACCACTAGAATCCATCCTAGTGGTTTTTTCGGTTTTACATATCACTACTCATAAGGTGGTAATTCATTCATCTTAGGTAGTTTGCTCAATTAAGATATAAACCATCTATATAAATATTTCTCTAGCTATGAAACATTTATGTAGCAACAGGCTTAAACCTGCTACTACTTTGGCGAGTTCCTTTATTTATCACAAATAATTATAGAATATTTATCAGTCGGAAAATAGATCACTTTACTTATCATAGGAAGTAGTACTTTCTTGTGATGAAGAGAATAAATCCTTTAAGTCAATGTTTTCTATGTCAGTCACATAAGCTACAATCAAAAAAATAAAAATAATCCAGTATATGATTTTTTTCAATCCCCCCAACTCCTTCACTAAAAACAGTATTATGAGAAACGCTCAGAATTGCAATATATGGACATTTAACTGCGAAATAAAGGATATTTTTTTCTGGTAGCCTCTCAGTAACAACATTTCAACACTTTTGCACCAGAATCCCCTTAACTGTGTATAGTTAATTTATGATTGAAATTGTCCAATATAGATAGTCCCAAAAGGTACATCTATTTAGACGTTTAGAGGCAATAATATTTTACGTGACAAACGAAGAGTACAGATACAGTGATAAGGCTATTACAAGGAAGTAACGCCCTTATTCCTTTTCATTTTGTTGAACATGCTAGCAAAATAAGTGATATTTTCCAATTGAGTTTTATTAACTACAGTTAATAAATTAAAGGTTAAAAACTTTCTAAAAAAGCCACTCTTTTAGAGTGGCTTAACTGAATTTTTATAGAATGTGCAAAGGTACGGGTTTTTCAATACAACGGGCATAATTTAGTGTTATATCACGGATATGACATCTTGTGTTTTTGTTAGTTTTAAAAGATAGCGTACTGCATAAGCAAATCCATCTTCATCATTTGTTTTGGTTATTAAATCAGCTTTTTGTTGAATGTCTAGAGGAGCATTTCCCATAGCAACTGAAGTAGTTGCTACTTCGAATTGGGCAAGATCGTTGCCTCCATCTCCGAAAGCAAAAATCTCTTCAAAATTCAGATTCATCATCTGTTGGTAACGCAATATAGCCTTTCCTTTATGAGCTTCGCTTGAAGTGATTTCTACATTATTAGGAAAAGAAGAAGCCATCGAAATATCAAATTGATTAGCTAATGCCCTTTTTACTTCTTCAATTTTTTCTAATTGCTCGTACTGTACCAAAGCAATTAGTTTATAGATTTTAAGGTTGTCTTTGTTTAGAAGTTCATCGTAATTATATTCTTGAAAAAGAGTAGCGAGCTCTTCCTTACTTTTATTATGTAATGGAGGCAAAGTTGAAGGAAAGCCACCATAATTAGTGTATACAAGAATCCCTACACCAATTTCATTTAGAATGGAAAATATTTTTTTATATGTAGAAACAGATATAGTTGCCTCATACAGCAACTCTCTTGTTTTCGAGTATAAAACAGAACCATTGATACAAAAAATAGGAACTTCCATATTTTGTACCGCCTTCAGTTTAATTACGTCTGCATAGGCTCGGCCTGTATTCAAAATAATGCTATGTCCTTGCTCGTGCAATTCTTTTAAGGTTTTTACATTTTCCTCAGATATTTCATGTTGAGAGTTTAATAACGTACCATCTAAATCAATTGAAATACATTTCATCGTTTGATCTTAATTCCTTCCTCTCTTTAGTCCCTTGTAGGAACTAAAGTTACCTTATTTTTATTATTATCTAGGATAGCTCTATTAAATCATACCTTCTCTAATTATGAAAATTCGGCGTAAAACGTTTAATCCCTGCTTCGGGATCTGATACAAATGAATGAGGATATGTACATTGGTATCTTCGTTATCTTAATAGGTCTTTTCTTATTTTTATTACCGCAGAGAAATTATAAAAAACAACAGAAACAAGCTATCTAGAATTAGATAGCTTGTTTTACTTATCTTGTAGTCAAGATAATTCTGTTAGTTAATATAAGGCTTCTATTACTGTATAAAGTATTTCTATAATCTATCTCATAAAATAAAACCTAAAATTAAGAAAAAGAATCCATTTACAGAAAGCGTTTTACTTTATAATCGTGGTAATTTTAGATAGAATAAAAGAGGCTCGTCAGCTATCTTGAAGCTTGGGAAAGTATAGATTTCATACATATAACTCTATTGTAAAGAAAAAATACATTTTGATTTTCAAACTATTGGAGGAAAGAAATCATGAAATTTTTTATTGATACTGCAAACCTTGAAGACATTAAGAAAGCATACAAAGTGGGAGTTTTATCTGGTGTTACAACCAATCCATCTCTAGTAGCAAAAGAAGGCGTAAGATTTGAAGATCGTATTGAAGAAATTCTTCAAATGGTGCCAGAAGTTGAATCTGTTTCAGCAGAGGTAACACCTGATGCAATTACAGCTGAAGATATGATTGCTCAAGCTGAAGAATTAATTAAAATTAATGATGGCGATAAAAATATTACGATTAAACTTCCTATGACATTAGCTGGATTAGAAGCCACTCGTTATCTTTCTAAAAAAGGTGTAAAAACAAATGTAACACTTATTTTCACAGTGAATCAAGCTCTCTTAGCTGCTCGTGCTGGTGCAACCTACGTTTCTCCTTTTTTAGGGCGATTAGATGATATCTCTGAGGATGGTGTACACTTAGTATCCAGAATTGCAGAACTATTCCGTGTTCAAAATATCGATTCTCAAATCATTGCTGCATCTGTAAGGCATCCAGATCATGTAACTCGTGTAGCAATGGCAGGTGCTCATATTGCAACAATTCCTTACTCTGTTATTGAGCAATTAGTAAAACATCCTTTAACTGAACAAGGAATTGAAAAATTTGCAACTGATTGGGAAAAAGCTGTTAAAAACTAAAACAATTTGAATTTTAACATCAAGTGTAAAAGCTGATTAAGTTTAATGTTGTAGATATATTTTATTTTTTGTCATATGGATGCCTGCGGGCATCCTTTTTTATTTCTCTTTTCTTGCCCAGAGTAGAACAATAATATGAATTTTCTCGATATATCTAATTAGGAATTTCTTTAAAACAACTATAGTGAAAATAGTAGTAGTTGATATAACTTAATTAATAAATATTTTTTATGAAGAATAGAATTAACATTATTACTAATCCAATAAAGAACAGATAAATTTACATCATAAATTAAGGTATTTGATAAAACGTTTTTGTTAAAATTATTTTAACTATTACTCTTTTTGTAGAAAAATGATCCATTTTTCGCTTCTTTATATCTTCCTCAAGTATTTGCCCTAGAACCTAGAAACATTTGATCGGAACATAGATGCTTAAAAGGTTGCCATATCGTAAACTTATATATAAATTAATTATAAAAAAGCAGCTTGGAAAGTAATAAGCTTATACCTTAAATAAGTCACCTTTGACTCGATGGAGTAAAAAATCAGAAAAAAGAAGCTATGTAATCTATTATTCACGTTCATTCTAATATTAAAAACCTTCCTAACCATTAGGAAAAAGTATAGGTTTGGTAAATGTAAAGCGTTTACATTAATATAAAAGTGAGGAGGAAATACTAATGAAAAAACGTTACATTAAAATATTAGAATATTTAGAACAATCGGATAACGATTTTGTGAATGGAAGAGAGCTTGCTAGTCTATTTAATGTAACGACTAGAACAATTAGAAATGACATTAGGGAAATAAATGAAAGTTATTTAGAAAAATTGTTAATTATTGGTAATAATCAAAAAGGATATAAATTAGTTGGGGATTTATCAAATATTCATCAAAATGAAGATGATTACGAAGAACGAGCTTTTCACATAATAAAAACACTTTTATCTGAAACTGATTTTATAACTTATGATGAATTGGCAAAAAAACTTTATTTTTCCACTCAAACAATTAGGAAAGACGTACAAAAATTATTTCAAATAATAAAAGCCGAAAAACGGAATATTGAGATGGAAGCAATTATTTTCCAAGGGATAAGGCTTAAGGGAAGTGAAGTAGAAAAACGGCTATTACTAAAAAAATTAGTAACAACAAATTGTTTAAAGAGAATGTCTCTTGATGAAGCGCTGCAATACTATTTCGATGATTGGTTTAGTCAGTCCTCAATTCAGTTAGTATGTTCTTGTATTGAAGAAGAAGTCACTAAGTATAATTTATTACTAAGCTCTCAAGAACTATTCTCAATATGTGTGAACATAATTATTAGTTTAAAACGAGTAGGCCTTAATCAAAAAATTGCTGAAAAAGACATGAGGTTAGATAATACTAGCTTTGAAGAATTAAAAATAGCGAAGTTAATCCTTACTCGTTTAGCTAGGGAAATGAATGTACAGTTTGATGAGTATGAATATCAGTATTTATGCTACTTATTAATTGTTTTGCAAATATTACCAAAGAAAAATGAAATAATTGAGCAAGAAAACTCAGATGAAATAAAGGAAAAAGTAAAATCGGTTATAGAAAAAGTTTGGGTCCGATATGGTTTTTCAAATCGAAAAAATAAAAAGTTATTTAATGGCTTATTGGTACATATTACAAAGTCATTATATCCATTAAAATATTACTTTCCTGTAGAGAATCCATTTATTTCTCAAATAAAGTCGGAATACATGAATGCTTATAATATTGCAGTGGTTTTAGCTAAAGAATTACAATTTTGCTTAAATATAAAGATACCAGAAAATGAAATTGGTTACTTAACACTACATATCATGAATATTATCGAAAATTCGCAAGAAACAAGGAAAAGAATTGCAATAATTTATGGGAAAAATCCTTTAGTAGGTAAGCTATTAGAAAGAAAAATAAATTTATACTTTCCAAATATTAAGATTGATGGTTTATTTGCAAATTATGAAATCCATTTACTTCCTGAAGGGATAGAAACTATAGTAACTACTAGTGAAATCTTTGATGAGCAGCACCTAAACGTGAAAAATTGTATTCGTGTTAGTGAAATGATTACAAACGAAGATATGAAGACTATTTCTATTCAATTAAATCGTGGTTTACTGAAATACTATTTATCACCGGATGATCTTTATTTCTTAGATGAAGAGACTCAAAAAGGTTTATTAAAAACACTTACAAATAATGGAGGGATTCAACATCTGTATACAAGCATTAATGAAAGAGAAAAGATGTCGAGTACTAATATTGGAAATTTAGTTGCGATGCCGCATCCATTTGATTGTGGAAATAACGAAAAATTACGAGTGTTAGTAGCAATAAATAAACAAAAAATTTTGTGGGGAGATAAGATGGCTCAAATTATCTTTCTATTTATCCCTCCAAAAAATCAAAGGGTAAATAATACAAAGTTCTTTGAAGAGATTCATGATGTATTTAAACAAACAAATATGACAGAAAAATTATTGAATGTTGCTAATTATGATGAATTTTTGGAAGTTTGGTCTTCCAAATAATATTAGGAGGAATAGAAATGTTAGTTAATATGAGAGATTTACTTCAAGTAGCTTACGAGAATAAATTTGCAGTTGGATCATTTAATGTGGCAAATAGCGAATTTGTAAAAGTTGTAGTAAGTGCTGCAGAGGAGCAAAAATCCCCAGCTATACTTCAAATTCACCCGAATGAAATTAATCTAGTAACGGATGAATTTGTGGCATATGTACGAGAGGCTGCGTCAAAGTCTAAAGTTCCTTTTGTAATTCATTTGGATCACGGGGCAACAATTGAAGATATTACTCGATCTATTAGAAATGGCTATACGTCTGTGATGATGGATGCGTCACATTTACCGTTTGAAGAAAATATGACATTAACAAAAAAAGCAGTAGAACTTGCTCATATAGTAGGTGTGTCTGTAGAAGGTGAACTAGGTACTATTGGAAGTAATGAGGGTAGTTCAGAAGGCGGAACAGACGAGATTTTATATACGGATCCTGATGAAGCAGCTATTTTCGTTGAAAAAACAGGAATTGATACCCTTGCTGTTGCTGTTGGAACTTCACATGGCTTATATCCAAAAACGAAGGATCACTCTATTAAAATTGATCGATTAATGAAGATTCATGAAAGAGTAAAGATTCCTTTAGTTCTTCACGGTGGATCCGACAACCCAGATGAGGAAATAAGAGAAGCTGTGAAACATGGGATTGCTAAAATTAATTTATCAACGGATATGAAGAGAGCTTTTTATAACCAATTAAGAGCTACTCTGTATGAAAATCCCGATGCTTATGAACCAGATCTATTAATGCCTGAAGCAACGAAGGCAACTATTGAATTAGTAAAGAAAAAAATGGATCTATTTGGTTCAACTGGTAAAGCATCACTCTATAAATTAGGAGAAATTTAAAAGGAGGGATTATATATGAAGACTTCTAGTGTCTTAAGGCCAGAAAACATAATATTAGATCTAGTTGCTGAAACGAAAGAGGACTTAATTAATGAGCTTGCAGAAAAATTAAATAAAAACGGTTATTTACATGATCTTAAACAATTTAAACAGGATATTTGGGCTCGTGAAGATCAGGTTCCAACAGAAGTAGGGTTTGGTATTGCTATTCCACATGCAAAATCTGCTGGGGTTAAATCGCCTGCAATTATTATGGGAAGGTCCTTAAGTGGAATTAAGTATAGTTCAGAAAAATGTAATTTATTTTTCATGATAGCAGCCAGTAAAGATTCTTCAACTGAGCACTTAAAGACCTTATCTAAAATCTCCACTTTTCTAATGGAAGAAACTTTTAGAGCTAAGCTTATTCTTGCCAAAAATAGTCATGAAGTTGTCCAACTATTTGCAAATGCTGAAGAAAAAATGATTCAAGTAGATACGAATAATAAGAAGTATTTTGGCAAGAAATTGGTCGGAGTTACTGGATGTCCTACTGGAATAGCGCATACATTTATGGCTGCAGAAGCATTAAAAAATGCTGCTGAGGAGCTTGGTGTTCAAATAAAAGTTCAAACCAATGGATCGACGGGTATGCAGAACAGATTAAATCAGGAAGATATTGATGAAGCAGATGGCATAATTGTTGCTGCAGATGTTAAAGTGGATATGGATGTCTTCGGTAATCGAAAGGTTATAAAAACGTCTGTTAAAAATGGGATACATCATGCAAAGGATTTAATTGAAGATGCTATTTCTGGAAAAGGGACGGCTTTAAATCAGGGAGACACCAATTTAAAGGAAGCAAAAGAAAAAACACGATTAAAACAACCTAAAATATACAGCCATATAATGAATGGAGTATCTTTTATGATTCCGTTTGTTGTCGCTGGCGGTATATTAATAGCAATCTCCTTTATGTTTGGCATTCATGCTTCTGACCCGAAAAGCTCTGAATATAATGCATTTGCTGCTTTTCTAGGTACAGCAGGTGGTAGTGCGGCCTTCGCGCTAATGGTTCCAGTACTAGCAGGATATATTGCATATAGCGTTGCGGATCGTCCAGGTTTAGCACCAGGTATGATTGGTGGTATGATGGCAACCCTTGGTGGTTCAGGATTTTTAGGTGGTATGATTGCTGGTTTTATTGCTGGTTATACAATCTTAGGATTGAAAAAATTATCAAAAGGCATTCCAGATTCATTACAAAGTCTTTCACCGGTACTTATACTTCCTCTATTAGGTACGTTTGCAACAGCCTTTATTATGCACTTTGTAATTAATAGTCCTATGGCGTGGATTAATGAGTCTTTACAAGGTTGGTTAAATGGTTTAACTGGTTCGAATGCAATTTTATTAGGGGCGCTTTTGGCAGGAATGATGGCGTCTGATATGGGCGGACCTATCAATAAGACAGCATCAGCGTTTGGCTTAGCAATGTTTGCAAATCATATTTACGAACCATCTGCTGCACTAATGGTTGGAGGGATGGTCCCTCCATTAGGGATTGCATTAGCAACAACACTATTTAAAAATAAATTCTCACTTGAAGAACGTAACGCAGGAAAAGCAGCTTATATTATGGGGGCATCTTTTATTACTGAAGCAGCAATTCCGTTTGCTGCAAGTGATCCATTAAGAATAATTCCAGCAAATATTGTTGGTTCAGCGATTGGTGGAGGGATTTGTATGGCATTAGGAATTTCTTTACAGGCTCCCCATGGTGGAATCTTTGTAATTCCTATTGCTGCAAGCAGTCCATTGCTATACATTGCATGTATTTTAATTGGTTCGATTATTACAGCTTGTATAATTGGAGTGTTAAAAAAACCAGTTTACAGAACACAAGGTAATACTAGCGAGAAGTCAGGAAATAAAACAGTAGCAATTGAAGCAGTATAATTTATACGAGCGAAATATGAAATCGGTACTATACGGAGCTACTGAAAAGTCCCTACACAAAACTAATGGTAGATCCCTTGAAAATTCTCAAGGGATACTACCTTATTTTGTTATACAGGGGGGGATAACAGCTGACTAGAGAGTATTATAACAGCCGCAACTACTCGCTTGATGTGATACGCATCTGACTTATTTCCAGTATCAATCAAACTATTTTCCTCCGTAGGTGCCTTGATATAGATGGCATCAGCATTACCTTGGCGAATATTAATGTTATGGACGGCTAGTTTGTTTGTTGCTGCATGAGTCGAATGCCATTTGGGCCCAAACTTCCAGTAGTGTAATAGGGTGGAAACTAGGCAAGCTTCATCCTTCACAAGGAGTTTAGTATTTGTACAATCGAGACAAATCATCAGGCTACTCAATTTCAAGGAGAAGTGGGATTACAAAGGTATTTTAGAGAAATTTTGGCTTTCTGAGTGCTGTGATTATGTAACTAAATTTGTATATCATATACAGCCTAAAAAGAGAAAAAACACCCCATTGGCAAGCGAGGTAGCCTTTAATCATGGTTCATATGTATCCAAATATGAAAAATAAACACAATTGAATATCATCACGTTTTTATGGATAATATTGTGATATGCAGTAAATTTGTTAGGAATTATTGTGGATAGGCTACACTTAGTTGGACAGAATTTTTAAGGTCAAGTAGACTACAGATAACCTATTAAAGGAGCATCTACAATGACCAGAAGAGAACGTCGAACATTTACAGAGGAATTTAAACAACAGATGGTGCAGCTATATCAGAGTGGAAAGCCGAGAAAAGAGATTATTCGTGAATATGACTTGACTCCTTCCTCTTTAGATAAGTGGGTGGAGCAAAGTCAAACGTCTGGTTCGTTTAAAGAAAAAGATAATCTGACCGAGGAACAACAAGAATTGATGGAGCTTCGCAAACGAAATAAACAATTAGAAATGGAGAATGATATTTTAAAGCAAGCCGCGCTGATACTAGGACGAAAGTAAAAGTGATCAAGAATAATCAGCACAAATACTCGATATCAGCAATGTGCAAAGTCCTACAACTCTCAAGAAGTACGTATTATTATGAAGCGAAGGAGCGTCCGACAGAAGATGACGTTACCACTGCAATCATAGACATTTTCCATGCCAATCGTCAGATTTATGGGACACGCAAGGTTAAGCATGAGCTAAAGAAACAAGGAAAAGTCGTCTCAAGACGCCGCATTGGTCGTATCATGAAAGAACAAGGGTTAGTTTCTATCTACACAGTAGCTCAGTTTAAACCACGCTCTACTGAACCAAATGAATCAGAACATAAAAACGAATTGAACCGACGGTTCAAGCAAGAGAGAGCGTTGTCCGTTGTCGTCAGTGATCTCACATATGTAAGAGTGGATAAAAAATGGTCTTACATATATGTATTTGTCGATCTCTTTAATCGAGAAATTATCGGTTATAGCGTAGGGCCTAATAAGGATGCCTTATTAGTTTACCGAGCATTTGCATCAATAAAAGCGAATCTTCATCAAATCCGGCTCTTCCATACGGACCGAGGAAATGAGTTTAAAAACAAGCTCATAGATAAAGCACTAGAGGCATTTACGATCGGACGATCGTTAAGCATGAAAGGTTGTCCATATGACAACGCGGTCGCTGAAGCAACCTTTAAAATCATTAAAACGGAATTTGTGAACGGACGGAATTTTACTAGTTTAGAAGGATTAACAAGGGAGTTACAGGACTATGTCTATTGGTTTAATCACGTGCGTATCCATGGGACACTTGATTATATGAGTCCGATTCAATACAAAATGAAACACCTTAAAAAAACTGTCTAGTTTAGTGTTGACATACCACTGTATGAATTTCTATATATATATTATGTGAGCTTTATCCAAATCGTGAAATGACCATGGCAGTAAAACAACAGAAGCACCCCTACATTGAAAAGTAAGGATGCTCCTGTTATTTATTTCTATATCATAATACTATTAATTTATTTTCAGCTTAAGTAGCTAATTAAAAGAGTTTGAAGCTTTTACATCTAATTTATATTTCCTATTGTTTAAATCGTTTAATAACTTTGCGTGACTCATTTAAATCATTCACAATTCGATAGGGTTTACTAATCACACGAATAGGAAGCTTATATAAAAAACCACTTAAATCTTCTTTATATTCTTTTGTAATTCTTGATGGCTTTGTGGAGATACGGTCGTAAACTTCTTTATAAAATTCCTTCATAATATTTCTTTGTATTTTCATTACACGTTCACAGTCTTCACATTTAACACTTTCGAGTTTGCTATTAACGTAAGTGATAATGTGAGGAGTTTCTTCATTACAAGTAATACAGTATAAATCAGATTCCATTTCAGAACTTTTCATGTTGTTCCTCTCCTTAACATCGATCGTTCTAAGCCTAATCATCTAGTTTGTATTCAATAAAGTTGACCAAAGATTTGATTACTTGTTGTTCGTCCGGCCCTTCGGCTTCTATTCTAATGGTTGATCCTTTTGAAATTGCTAGACTCATGAGGCCCATAATGCTTTTACCATTAACCTTTCTTTCACCTTTTATGACTGAAACTTCAGATTGAAAATTATTTGATATTTTCACAAACTGTGTTGCTGGCCTTGCATGTAAACCAGTTTCATTCATAATACTTATTTCAACAGAATTCATAAAAAGTCCTCCAGCTTCCTTTTAAAGTATTTTCTTCATTTCTTCCTACTTATCTAAAAAAGGCATGCTTAGTAATGTGAAATAATAGCTTTTTTTATCTTTTGCTAACCTAAGATAATCTTTTTAAAGGTCCTAATCTATAGTTTTACTGCAATAAATATCTATGTTTCTAAGGTAATTGTCTAAAAATAAGTTGAGTCGAAGTAGAAATTTTAGGGATATCTTTTTCTTCTACACAAATCATTCCAGGCATTTCAGCTTCTGAAGAACCATCAAAAGTTACAGTTGAATGTCCTAAATCCCTCATTGTTTCATTCGCTTTATTTCCAACAAAAGTAACTTTAAAAGACTTGTTATCTATTACTAATTCATCGCCTACTTTAATATCTTCTTCTAATGAGCAACGTTTATGCACTATGGAAACATCTCGTAAATCTGAAGGGGCAGATTCATTAAATAAAATCATCATCTTTTCTTGTAAAAATAGCTCGACTTGTGAACCAATCTCTATAACAGTAGAATCATAAATCTTTTTCATAATAATCATCCTCCAATTAGTTGTTATTCGTATAGTCCAAAACTAAATACATAGGCAATTGCTACAGCTAGTGGACCTGTAATTAGCCTTGACATTAGTACCGCAGGCACACCCACTTCGACTGTTTCGGGCTCAGCTTCACCAAGAGTTAAGCCTACTGGAACAAAGTCACATCCTGCTTGAGGATTAATTGCAAATAAGGCTGGTAAAGCTAAGTTTGGTGGAATGTTTCCTCTACCAATTTCTACTCCTATTAATACACCAACCACCTGAGCGATAACGGCTCCAGGACCTAATAGTGGTGATAAGAGAGGAATTGCACAGATGACCGATAGGAGTAGAAGCCCTAAAATATTTCCAGCTAGTGGAGATACAAATTTAGCAATTAGATCTCCAATCCCTGTATACAAAATAATCCCAATGATTGTACTAACTAAAGCCATGAAAGGTAATATATTTTTAATGACCTGTTCAACTGTTTCACGTGCTGCTTGATAGAAGATTCCAACTACGCCACCCATACTTCGTCCAATTTTTTCAATGAGTGATACCTTAGCTGGATCCTTTGAGGCATATTGAGCAGCTTTTTTCTTTGCTTCTTCTTTTAATTGTTGTGGCGTTAGAGAAGCAGTTTGTTGCTTTGATTTAGGCTGAATACTCTCTTCAAATTCTTCGGAGACAGATTCAATATTTTCTTCTTTTACACCAGATACAAAGTTATGCTCTTTAATAAAGTTCATTAGGGGGCCTGAAGGAGATGTGGGTGTTAAATTTATTGTCATTACTCCCATTTTTGGATAAACACCACAGCGTGCAGTTCCACCACAATCGATGATGACACAGGCCATCTGATTACTCTCAATAGATGTCTTAAATCCGTCTATCGCTATTCCACCCGTTAAGTCAGCAATTTTTTGCGCTATAGGGTGTATGCCTCCTCCAGTAACTGATACAATATATTTCCGATTTTCATTTGGTTCAATAACCAATGGTCCTCCCCATCCACTGCTTCCTTTAGAAATTTTAACTGACTTGAATGAAGATAGAACAGCTTGACTTTGGCTCATTAATATTCCCCCTCTCTTTAGAGTAGATTAGTTAGACGCTGCTTTTAATTCTCTATTTTTCATCATTTTAATAGTAATCTTTTCTGTTATGACTCCTCTAATTAAAATTACAATAATCCCTACGATAAAGAAGCGAATTGCTAATGGTCCAAGGGATAAGTGTAGTTGAGTAATGCCTGCGGATATTCCTGTATAGACAAATAGTTCAGCTGCGTTTGCGTGTGGAAAAAGTCCTGTTATTGGATGTACTAATGAAACAGCCGAATCATAGAACGCAGGCTTTTGTCTTTCAGGTAAAAACTTTCCGAAAGTATAAGCCATTGGATTTGTTAAGAAAAACACAGCTAATATGGGGAAGACAGTGTATCGTAAAATAATATTTTTAGTGCATTTTTGTGCAAACCTTTGAATCTTTTCTTCTCCAACCAATTTAATAATGGCATTAACAGCTGTAATTAAACAGATCAGAGTGGGAACAATTCCTGTTAACATTCCAACAAAGGTTTCTCCACCTTTTTGAAACATGCCTATAAAACCTTCTGCTAACTTTACAATCCAATCCATCATTTTCACTCCTTTTTTATAGAACAGAAACCATTTTGTTCATTTGTAAATGTATTTTCTCAATTGCCATCTTTAAAGATACTTGATACTTGTTTTCGTACTTGGAAACGTTTAAATCTAGAATATCAAGATTATTAAAACGCTTACATTTTTTGAACTTTGCAAAGACTGTGACACCGGACATAATCCTACAATCAACAACAGTTCCTTTCACATCGGTTACCATTATTAAAACAGTTCCAATTCCAAATCTTTTCTTATCAACTCCTATACCTAGGTAACCAGAGGAGTGATTGCTCATTTCTTTAACGGTTTGATGATAATGCTTTAATTGTTTTTTTGTCAACAAAAATTGTAATAGCCAAAGCACTATAAAAATAGCGATAAATACTCCCCACATCTTTACACCCCTTAACAAAAGTTCTCTAAACTTACTTTTGTTAAGAGTATAAATTCTTCTTGTTAAGATTGTCAATAACATTAGTCTGAAAAATTAAAAATATTTAAATAACCCAATAATATGGGATTAATTTAGGGTTATTATTTGTTATGTTAAAAAAAATTTTTTCTACTTGACGAATTATCTGAAAGTAAATATGATATTAACAAAGGTAACAATAAAGAACAAATGTAAACAAGGAGGAAATGCTATGCTCAGTACAATGAAACTACCTTCTCATATAACAGAGAAGAAACTTAAAAGTCTTTATAAAGAAATGTGGCTCATTCGCTACTTCGATGAAAAAGTGGATCAATTTTTTGCAAAGGGAATGATTCATGGAACTACTCACCTTTGCGTTGGACAAGAAGCATCAGCATCTGGATCAATCGGAGTACTGCAAGCTAAGGATAAAATTATAAGTACACATCGAGGCCATGGTCATTGTATTGCAAAAGAAGGTGACGTCAACAAAATGATGGCTGAATTGTTTGGAAGAGTAACAGGTTATTGTAAAGGAAAAGGCGGTTCAATGCACATTGCGGATGTTGAAAAAGGTAATCTTGGAGCTAATGGAATTGTAGGTGGAGGAATTCCACTTGCTGTAGGTGCTGCTTTAACTTCTAAAATGAAAAACCAAGGATATGTCGTATTATGCTTTTTCGGGGATGGTGCTTCTAATGAAGGAAGCTTCCATGAAGCTTTAAACTTAGCAGCTATTTGGGATTTACCAGTTGTGTTCATTTGTGAAAACAATCAATACGGAATGTCAGGACCAGTAAAAGAAATGACAAGAATTGAAAATATCGCAGAACGTGCGAGCGCTTACGGTATTCCTGGAAAAGTAGTAGATGGGAATGACATGATTGAAATCATGAATACCGTACATGAAGCAGTAGAGAAAGCTCGGGAGGGTAATGGACCGGCTTTAATTGAAATGAAAACTTACCGTTGGAAAGGTCATTCTAAAAGTGATGCGAAAAAATATCGTACACGTGAAGAAGAAACAGAGTGGAGAAAGAAAGATGGTATCAAGCGATTTAAGGATTTGTTAATAGAAGAAAAAATATTGAGTGAAGAAGAAGCAAATAAACTACAAGAAGAGGCGAAAAAAGAAATTGAGGAAGCTGTGAAGTTTGCTGAAAACAGTCCAGAACCACCATTAGAGAGTCTTTTAGAAGATGTTTATGCTTAAAGTTGGGAGGAATTAATATGACGGAGATTAAAATAAGGGAAATTACGTACTTAGAAGCAGTTAGAGAAGCTATGAGTCAAGAGATGCGTCAGAATGAAGACGTATTCATTCTAGGTGAAGATATTGGGGTATATGGCGGGGCATTTGGTGTGACACGCGGAATGATTGAGGAATTTGGACCAGAACGTGTTCGTAACACACCTATTTCAGAAGCAGCAATCGCAGGTGGGGCAGTTGGAGCTGCTCTTACCGGTATGAGACCGATTTTAGAATTGCAATTTTCTGATTTTATTACAATTGCAATGGATCAACTAGTGAACCAGGCAGCTAAAACTCGTTATATGTTCGGTGGTAAGGGAAAGGTTCCAATGGTTGTAAGAACACCTGCTGGTTCAGGTACAGGAGCAGCAGCTCAACACTCACAAAGTTTAGAAGCTTGGATGGCCCACATCCCTGGTTTAAAAGTAGTTCAGCCATCTAATGCCTATGATGCTAAAGGTCTATTAAAAGCAGCGATGGACGATGATAACCCTGTTATTTTTTATGAGCATAAATTATTATACCGAACACAGTGCAATGTACCAGAAGAACAATACTCTATTCCATTAGGAAAAGCAGATATTAAACGTGAAGGAAAAGATGTCACCATTGTAGCGACCGCAATTATGGTACATAAGACATTAGAAGCAGCAACAGAATTGGAGAAAGAAGGAATTGATGTAGAAATTATTGATCCGCGTACAATTGTTCCTTTAGACGAGGAAGCTATTATAGAGTCTGTGAAAAAGACTGGTCGTCTTATCGTAGTACATGAAGCAGTTAAACGCGGCGGATTTGGTGGCGAGATTGCTAGTATGATAGCTGAAAGTGAAGCATTTGATTATTTAGATTCTCCAATCAAAAGGTTAGGCGGATTAGCAGTTCCAATTCCTTATAACCCAACATTAGAGAAAGCCGTTGTTCCTCAAGTTCCGGATATTATTGAAGCAGTCAAAGAAACAGTTCGTTTTAAATAAGGAGAGTGAAAACATGGCAAAAGAGATTTTTATGCCAAAACTAAGTAGTACGATGGAAACTGGCACCCTCCTTGAGTGGTTTAAAGAAGAGGGAGATACGGTTGAAATAGGAGAACCACTTTTTGAAATCTTAACAGATAAAATTAACATTGAAGTTGAAGCATATGACGACGGTATTTTATTAAAGAGGTATTTCGATACTGACGACCAAGTCCCAGTTAACCATGTAATTGGTTATATCGGTCAAGCAAATGAACAAGTACCTGCAGAATCGCCAGGCGAGTCGGGTGAATCAAATGAATCAAATGAGCAAGCACTTCAAGAAGAAACAGTAGCCGAGGAGGCTGAAAGACCATTAGTAGCTGTCTCAGTTATTTCTGGAGAAAAACCACGTGCAACCCCAGCAGCAAGAAGAATGGCAAAAACGAATCAAGTGGAGTTAACAGCCATAGCTGGAAGTGGTCCAAATGGAAGAGTTCATGTAAAAGACGTCAATGAATACGTTAATGAAGATCAAGCACATTCAAAAATCACACCACTAGCTAACAAAATAGCTAAACATGAGAACGTAGATATAACTACAATTTCAGGAAGTGGTCTAAATGGCAAAATTGTTAAACAAGATATATCTGCAGCTATTCAAGAAAAGAGCACAAAAGCACCAGCCTCTTCACAGAAAAGAAGAAAAATTGGTGGCATGCGTAAGGTGATTTCAGATCGAATGTCTCAAAGTGCTTTCACAGCACCTCATGTTACATTAACAAGTGAGATTGATACGACAAAGGTAAAAGAGTTACGTGTTCAACTTTTACCTATTGTTGAAAAACAAACAGGCATGCGATTATCTTATACAGAAGTAATTATAAAAGCAGTAGGACTAGTATTGTCACGTTTTCCAGCAGTCAATGCATCTTTTATAAATGATGAAATTATATACAATGATGCTGTTCATATTGGTTTGGCGGTCGCTGTTCCGGACGGATTAATGGTACCCGTTCTTAAAGATGTAAACCAGAAAGGCTTAGCAGATTTAACGATGGAAGCAAAAGAGATTGGTAAACGTGCAAGAGAACAAAAATTATTACCTGATCAATTAAAAGGTTCAACATTTACAATTAGTAACCTTGGGATGTATGCAATAGACGCATTTACACCAATTATTAATCAACCAGAAACAGCTATTTTAGGAGTAGGTAGAATGCTAGAGAAACCTGTAGTTATAAAGGGTGAGATTGAAGTCCGTCCAATGATGACATTAAGCCTGTCATTTGATCATCGTGTAATTGATGGAGCTCCAGCAGCAGAATTTTTAACAGAACTCAAACGTGTTCTCGAAAATCCGTTTGAATTGCTAGTATAAGAGGTGGAAAATATGATAAATGCTTATGAAATTGTAGTAATAGGTGGAGGACCAGGTGGATACGTAGCCGCATTACATGCGGCAGAGCTTGGAAAAAAAGTTGCCTTAATTGAGGCCGATTTTTTAGGTGGAACCTGCTTAAATAGAGGTTGTATTCCTTCTAAAACATTGTTGAAGCACGCTGAGGTAATTGAGTCTATTGAAAAAGCGCAATCGTGGGGAATTGAAACAGGAGAACTTTCTTTCTCGTTAGACAAAATGAAAAAGCGCAAAGATGATGTCATTCATCGTTTACGACAAGGAATTTCTTATTTGCTAAGCCAAGGGAAAATAGATGTTTATGAGGGTTTTGGCAAGATTGAAGAAGGAAAAGTGATTAGAATTGAATCAAATGGAAAAGAAGAAAGAATTCAAGCTGAACGTATTATTATAGCTACAGGATCGACTCCTATTATTCCACCAATAGAAGGTTTAGCCTCTGTTGACTTTGATACAAGCGATACGATTTTTGATATTCAAGATATTCCTAAATCAGTTGTTATTATTGGTGGGGGTGTCATTGGAGTAGAATTTGCCTGTATCTTTGCTAGTTTAAAAGCAGAAGTAACGGTGATTGAAGCAGCAGATCGCATTATTCCAAGTGAAGATATAGATGCTTCCAAGATGTTAAACAAACTTCTTAAGAAAAAAGGTATTCAGTTTCATACAAGTACGAAGGTCACAAAAGTTCAAGAGCGAAACATGCAAAAAGTTGTGACATGTGTAGATTCAAAAGGAAAAGAGCGTCTTTTTGAAACAGAGACCCTCATCTTGAGTGTGGGACGAAAACCGAATCTTTCAGCTGTTCAAAACACAGAACTTGCAATGGAAGGACCATTCATCAAAGTAAATGAAAAAATGGAAACAAGTATTCCTGCAATTTATGCAGTTGGTGACGTAGTTGGGGGTTACCAATTAGCCCATGTTGCTAGTGCAGAGGGGATTGTAGCTGCTAAAAATGCAGGTGGAGTTAACGATGAAATCGATTATAAAGTAGTGCCTCGTTGTATTTATACATTACCTGAGGTAGCTAGTGTAGGAATTACAGAAGCAGAAGCAAAAAAACAAGGAATGTCTGTTCGAGTTGAGCGCTTTGATCATGCTGGAAATGGAAAAGCCCTCGCTTCAGGGGAATCAGAAGGTTTTGTGAAAATAGTATATGAGGAAAAATATGGAGAAATAATTGGTGTAACAATGGTTGGTTCGCATGTTACCGAGATGATTTCTGAAGCTTCTGCTTTTATATACTTAGAGGGAACGGTCGAGGAAGTTTCAAAGATGATACATCCTCACCCAACTGTTTCTGAATCATTTTACGAAGCAGCTATCAATAGTATAAACTCTATGAGAAAGAAAGGTGTTCTCGTCTAATAAAGAATACATCTTTGTTAGGTGATAGATTTAGCTAAAAAGAGGCGATGGCATGGTAGTAGGTTGGGAAGAAAGAAGGCAACTGGTAAAAGTGGCTAATTTATATTATATGGATGGGTGGACGCAAGAGCAGATTGCTAAGAAAGTAGGCGTGTCTCGACCTATTATTTCGAGAATTTTGCAGAAGGCAAGAGATTCAAAAGTGGTAGAAGTTTATATTAAGGACGAAAATATTCATACAGTGGAATTGGAACAACAGCTAGAAAAGCGATATGGATTGAAGGATGTAATTGTTGTATCTACTGTAGGGTTAACACCTGATATGGTTAAAAAAGCAGTAGGTCAAGCAAGTGCCTATTATCTTTCTAAATATTTAAAGAAAAGAAATGTAAGCCAACTTGGTATTTCATGGGGTTCTACTTTAGCTGAATTAGTAAAAGAATATCCGTTTGAACGAAAAGAGCAGATGAACATTGTACCTCTTGTAGGAGGTATGGGAACACAACATGTAGAAATTCATGCAAATCAACTAGCTTATGAGTTAGCTAAAAAAATGAGTTGTACGTGTTCTTACTTATATGCTCCTGCAATTGTAGAAACAAAAGAATTGAAGGAACGTCTAGTAAGTATGAGGGAAATTTCGTCTGTCCTTGAGGAAGGAAAAAAAGTAGACGTGGCCCTTATTGGATTAGGAAATCCTTATAAAGGTTCTATGCGGAAGCTTGGTTATCTAAAAGATAAAGACCTAAAGCAATTACGAAAAATAGGCGTTGTAGGTGACATTGGATCTCGCTTCTTTGATGAATCAGGAGTTGTTGTTAGCCACCCATTAAATGATAAAGTAATTGCTCTGCCATTAGAGCAACTAAAAAGAGTAAAAGAAGTAATAGGAGTAGTTGAAGGGACTCATAAGGTAGAAAGTGCCCAAGCTGCTCTAAAAGCAAACTATTTAGATGTACTTATTATAGATGAACAAACTGCATTAGCGCTTTTAGAGGCGAAATAATAGAGCTGACTCAAAGGTTATTTTATTAAATTCCTTTGACGTCAGCTCCTTTATGTACACATTAATAAATTTAAACAATTTTTATATGCATTAAAATTAAATAATTCTGATTTTTTATCCTTATATTAAAAGAAGAGAGGGAAGAAGAGTATGCCGAGGTTCTTAGAAAGGTTAGGCATGGACCCCAAAATGGCTTTAGGTTACTTAGGGGTTATACTTTTTATGATGGGTGATGGACTTGAGCAGGGGTGGTTATCTTCTTATTTAACTGATAATGGTTTGAGTATTCAACAGTCAGCTTTATTATTTAGTGTATATGGAGTTGCAGTTGCACTTGCTTCTTGGTTTTCAGGAGTATTGGCTGAAATTCTAGGAACTAGAAAGGCTATGACATTAGGAATAACATTATTTTTGATAGGGACAATTGTTTTTTTAACTATTGGTTTACCATCTATGAATCTTTGGATCATGATACCGACATACTCTCTTAGAGGATTAGGGTATCCCCTATTTGCTTATTCTTTTTTAGTTTGGCTTACATACTATACGCCAAGCAATAAACTCGGAACAGCTGTAGGATGGTTTTGGTTCTCATTTGCAGCTGGCTTAAATGTATTGGGGGCTTATTATTCAAGTTTTATCCTTCCTATTTTAGGTGAAATCAACACTTTATGGAGTGCTGTGATCTTCACGGGTGTAGGAGCCTTAATTGCAATTATGACAAATAAGGATGATTCAAGCAGTGGGAAAACCTTTGAAACCAGGCAAGACATGGCCAAGTATTTATTAAAAGGTATTACAATTGCATTTGAAAAGCCTAAAATTGGTTTAGGTGGTATTGTAAGAACAATTAATACAACTGGTGCATATGGTTTTGTGGTTTTTATGCCTGCTTATATGATGGAAATCGGCTTTACAAGAACAGAATGGTTACAAATCTATGGATTACTTTGGACCAGTAATATTTTCTTTAATTTAATATTTGGGATTGTTGGGGATAAGCTAGGTTGGCGTAATACAGTTATGTGGTTTGGAGGGGTAGGATGTGCTATTTTCACCGCAGCATTTTACTATGTTCCAACCCTTCTAGGACCAAATTATTTCTTTACAATCCTTACAGCGTGTGGCTTTGGCGCTTGTTTAGCTGCATATGCACCATTGTCTGCATTAATCCCTTCATTAGCAGGAAATAATAAAGGAGCTGCTATGTCCGTACTTAATCTTGGGGCAGGTCTAAGTACATTTCTTGGGCCAGCAATTGTTGGCGCTTTCATCGGAAGTGTAGGTACATTGGGAATTATATGGATATATACTATTTTATATCTCCTTAGTGCATTCTTGATGAAATTTATTCAGCTTCCTAAGAAGGAAGAAGAAAACCCTTCTGATGATCTTACTAATTTAAAAGATGTGGTAGGTTCTTCAAATTAAATAGTCATTCCTAAATAATAATGAATCATAAGAATAAGGACGTCTCTCATAGAGCGTTCTTTTTTTATAACCACCGATTTTTTGCATATAAAAGGAACTTAATTCTCGTGAACGGTTTTACTGTTACCGAGATTTCTTATTTAATCAAAATGTACTTTTATGTAAGAGTAAGATGTTCTCATTTCATATAGTTATTGCTATACTAAAAAGCATACGAACAGATAAAGAGGCGATTGTATGTTAAATTGGGAAGAAAGAAAGCAGATGGTGAAATTAGCTAATCTGTATTATATAGAGGGATGGACACAACAACAGATTGCTAAGAAAGTAGGGGTATCAAGGCCTATTATTTCTAAACTCCTACAAAGAGCAAAAGAGCTTGGAATAATAGAGGTTTATATTAAAGACGAGAGTGTCCATACTGTCGATCTAGAACTGAAACTTGAAAAAAAATATGACTTACAAGATGCCATTGTTATATCTATAGTTGGATTAACTCCAGAAATGACTAAAAGAGCAGTGGGCCAGGCCGGTGCTTATTATCTCTCTAAGTATTTAAAGAGAATGGATGCAAAAAAACTTGGTATTTCATGGGGGTCTACTTTAGCTGAATTGGTGAAAGAATATCCATTTGAGAGAAAAGAAGAAATGAATATTGTGCCTCTCGTAGGTGGTATGGGGACACAACATGTAGAAATTCACGCTAATCAATTAGCTTATGAATTAGCTAAAAAAATGGGTTGTACATGTTCCTACTTATATGCTCCTGCCATTGTAGAAACAAAGGAACTAAAAGAGCATCTAGTAGCTATGAAAGAAATTTCTTCTGTTCTTGAAGAGGTTAAGGAAGTAGATTTAGCTCTTGTAGGTATAGGAAACCCTCACAAAGGTTCTACTATGAAGGAACTTAATTATTTAAAAGAAGATGATTTGCAAAATCTTCGTAAGATGGGTGCTGTTGGTGATATTGCCTCTCGTTTTTTTGAAGCGTCAGGAGAATCGGTTGACCATCCGTTAAACGATAAAGTAATTGGCTTATCACTAGAAGATTTAAGGCAGATTAAAAAGGTCATTGGAGTAGTTGAGGGAACTCACAAGCTAGAGAGTGTTGAGGCTGCTCTAAGAGGAAATTATTTAGATGTGCTAATAATTGACGAACAAACAGCCTCGGCTCTTTTAAGAGGAGAATAACAAGTTATTAAATCAGATACTTTAGATTTCATTTTATTTATGCAATTTAACCCCACTGAAACTAGTTATGTAGTCTTTAAAAGAAGGTGTCCCAAAAACCAAGTATTTTTACTTTAATTTTAGGACACCTTTTAATACGTTTTGCTGTGTGAAAAACCTTTTTTATCTAATTCTATGAGAAGTAATCTATCTATTATGTTCTTTCCTTTTAAAACGCATTCTGCCTGATTTAGCATAACTACTAAATAGATTGTACACTTGATCTTAACAATGCCAAAATAGTTAATAAATCTTCCTGCTAGCCACTTAACCCTCCAGTATGATATTAATATCTCTATGTTCACATGCTATATTTTCAGTAGAAACAAGTGTGTTCGTTAATACATGTTTACCTTCTCCATTTATTACTCCTTTAAAATCTTTTACAATTTAAAACCGCAATACTACATCTATAATATTTTTAATATGTAATTTAAGTAATGTTAATAAGAAAGTTGTATATACTCCCTTGTTTAATCTTCCTTTAGATTGGGTTCAATGAATAACTGCTATACCAGTTATTCATTGAACCCATTTTTAAGTTTAGGGAGTTGGGAAAACCTTAAAAGTGAATACATTTGTTCTTTTTATAAACTTTTGTAAAAAACCGAAAATAGTCTTTAATAAAAATTAACCTAATAAATAAGATTTAAAGTGTCTAAATAATTGTTTTATAGGCATTTTTAATAATTTTCTAAAAAATTTCATTGACAAAATATACAATTGAATTTTATAATTTTAACAAAGGTAACTTATAAGAACTTTTGTAAATGTTTAACTAACCTTCATCCTTTTTGCTGCTTTGTAGTTGAGCTATTTTAATGATAATTATTGTAAACGTTTCCTTATTTGTCTGTAATTAAGGTTAAGCTTTAGTTTTTCTACATCTAAAATGTTCACATTACTCTTGTTATGTGAAGACCAAAAATTCTTATATGATGTTTCATCATAAATTAATTTACATATTTTATTAGGAGGTTTGAAACATGTTGGGATTAAACTATAAATTAAGAGAATTAGAGAAAATGGGCAGAGAAATACGTGTTGGTTTAATTGGTTGTGGACAAATGGGAAGAGGCATGATTTCTCAAATTGAAGGTATGAAAGGTATGCGAGTCGTTGCTACAGCCGATCTCCATACTTCTTTGATTCAACAAGCCTATTTAAAAGCTGGTATCAATGAACAGGAAATTGTTTTAACAGGTCAGATTGAAGAGGCAGAACAAGCTATTGAGCAAGGAAAAGTCGTAGGTACAGTTTATAGTGAGTTGGTTACAAGTTTACCAAGCGTTGATGTTGTTGTAGACGCCACTGGTGTTCCAAATTTGGGAGCTGAAATTGCTTGGAAATCTATTTTAAATAAAAAGCATATCGTCATGCTAAATGTAGAGGCAGATGTTACAGTTGGACCTCTTTTAAAACAGATGGCAGATGCAAGTGGCGTTGTATATACGGGATCAGCAGGTGATGAACCAGGAGCAGTGATGGAACTATATGATTTTGCAGATGCAATTGGTTTTGAGATTATTGCATTAGGAAAGGGAAAAAATAACCCTTTAAACCACGAAGCTAATCCTTCCTCTGCAGAGGCAGAGGCTAAAGCGAAAGGTGCTAGCCCTAAAATGATTGCTTCATTTCAAGATGGAACAAAAACTATGGTTGAAATGAATGCAGTTGCAAATGCAACTGGATTTTCACCAGATAAACCAGGCATGCATGGTCCTTCTGGTACTGTCAATGAGTTACCCTCTTTGTTTCAGCAAAAAGAAAAAGGTGGAATTTTATCAGGTAAGGGAATTGTTGACTACGTAAATGGGGTAGCCCCAGGTGTATTTGCAATTATTTCTTCAGATAAAGAAGAAGTTCATCACGAAATGAATTATTTAAAAATGGGTGATGGGCCAAATTATGTGTTATACCGTCCTTATCATTTAACAAGTCTTGAAACGCCACTTTCGGTTGCTCGTGCTTATTTTCATAAGGAGGCAACTATTGCTCCGTGGCATGGTCTCCAAGCTGAAACAGTAGCTGTAGCAAAGAAAGACTTGAAACCAGGAGATCGCCTTGATGGTATTGGAGGATATACAGTATACGGTAAATTACTAACCCATAGTGAAGCTTCTGCAGTAAATGCTCTTCCAATTGGATTAGTGGATCCAAATGTTGTAGTAACTCGTTCGATAAAACAAGGGGAAATCATTACGTACGGAGATATTGAACAAGAGAAAGAATCAATGATTTGGAAGTTACGTTCGTTGCAAACACAGAGTATAAATAAGGCATCTGTTGAAAATAAATTAGTAAAATTAAACCCTATTTTAGTTTAAGAAGAAGGTTTATAATAACTGTACAGTATTTAAATAAATGAAAGTAATCAGGTCAAAATATATTTATTTTGATCTGATTTTTCTCTATCATTTATAAAAATCAAAAAATTTAGTTAATAGATTAGTCTTAGTTTATATTGTCGTTTATGCTTATTATTTAATGTAATGGAAATTACATATTACCTCAATATTAAGAACAAATATAGGAACTAAATTTTATTGTCATACCTGCAGTTAGAAACTTTTAAGAAGATAAGTTACAACTTAGATAGTTTAACTTTGGGAAGAGGGGAATGTAGAATGAAAAAGGAGCTAGTCATTGGAATAGATGCGGGAACAGAGAGTGTTAGAGTAGTGATATATGACTTATACGGAAATCAGGTAGGATTAGGTGTTACTGGATACCAAACATATCATCCCCATCCCGGTTGGGCAGAGCAAGATCCAAGTGAATGGTGGTCTGGTTTAGTCAGTAGTATAAGAAAAGCAATGGATCAATCCGGGGTTACTAAAGAGCAAATTATTGGTTTAAGTCTAGACACAACCTGTGCTACTATTATTCCTTGCAAAAGTGACGGAACACCATTGAGACGTGCTCTTTTATGGATGGATGTTCGATCTCACGAGGAAGCTCAATTTATTTCGTCTGCTAGACATGAAGCTTTAAAATACAACGGTTACGGAAAAGTTTCTCCGGAGTGGATGGTGTGTAAAGCTTTATGGCTAAAAAGAAATGAACCTCGCATTTACAAGAGCGCAAATAAGCTCATGGACTTTTCTGATTGGTATACGTACAGGCTTACTGGTAGATATACTGGGAGTATTAGTACGACTACTTATAGATGGCATTATAATCAAAAAGAAGGAGGCGTTCCTCAGCATTTTTATGAATCAGTTGGTTTGGGTGATATTTTCGAAAAACTTCCGCAGGATATATGTAAATTGGGTGAACATATTGGGGGACTTACTAAAGAAGCAGCAGAAGAATTAGGATTAAGAGAAGGTACCCCTGTGGCCCAGGGAGGCGTAGATGCTCTTAATGGTATAATTGGTTTAGGAGTGGCTCAACCAGGAAAACTAGCTCTTATTACGGGATCCTCACATAATATTTATACGTTAACAACCAAACCAGTTCATGCAAAAGAAATATTAGGTGCCTTTCCTGATGCAGTAGTTCCAGGTTTAAACCTAGTAGAGGCAGGACAGTCTTCTTCTGGTTCTACTATCAAATGGTTGAGAACAAATTTTTGTAAGGATTTAGAGATTATAGCTAACAATAAAAATGTAAGTGTCTATGACTTACTAACTAAAGAAGCAATTAACATTCCCCCAGGTTCTGAAGGTCTTATTGTATTAGATTATTGGCAAGGAAATCGATCACCACATGTTGATCCAAATGTTAGAGGGCTAATCTCTGGGTTGTCTTTGAAACATGGGAGAGCTCATATTTATCGCGCTATTATGGAAGCGATTTCTTACGGAACAGATTGTAATATTCGTAACTTTAGAAGCAATGGAATTGATGTCGACGAAGTATATGCGGCTGGAGGAGCAACAAATAGTGAGTTGTTTTTACAAATTCATGCTGATGTAAGTAACATCTCTATAAATGTGCCTGAAGATAATCAAGTAGCTTGTTTAGGATCTGCAATCTTAGCTAGTGTTGCTGGAGGAGCTTATAAAGATATCGAAGAAGCTGCAACCAATATGGTACGTTTTAAACAAAAGAAAATAGAGCCTAATAGAGAAAATCATGAAAGATATCAACTATATGCTGAACAGTACAGAAAAGCATATCCACAATTCCACAATTGGATGTGGGAAAACACGAAGATTAACCAGGATCAATCAATTAATGTTCAAAAGGAAATTCTAGTTTAATTAAAAACAAAGTAAAACAATTTATCTATACTTTTCTACTTAAAAATTAATCACTGGCTAATTCAGTGGAAAACGTGAAATGGCCTATACAAATAAATATAAGAAGATATTAGTAGTAATTAATTTTATATAAAATAACCTTAGAAAAACCCATACCTACTATGTTTGCTTATATCCTTATAACAAAGAAACTCATCAAAAAATTCTTTACCCCACTAAAAAATAGGATTTTTTGATGAGTTTTTTCTAATATACACTGTTCTTTTTCATTAGGGAGTGAATTCCAGATGCTCTGTTTAATGTAAAAAAGCTTCTTTATAAAAAGTAACGCTTATTTTAATTAACTCTCTTGAAGTTCGGGCACTTCTCAGTCCATTTCATAATTTTTGTACCGCATATAGTAACAGTTCCTCAATGTTTCTTTTGCCTAATTCTTTGGCTTCTTCTTCATGTTTTTCTGTAACCGCCATAATCGGATCTTCTACGGAGATGATACGGGCAAACTGCTCTTTTTCTTCGTCTTTCTTCACAAAAAGCTGAAATAACGCAATGTTTTCTCAGCGTGATAAAAATGACGCTTACTTGGCTTTCTCCTTACCTCATGTGTGCGCTTAAACGCTTCTAACTCTTCTTTATGGACAAAATAACAATTGATTCCCCGGTATTCTTCTTGAAACGCAGGTAAGAGTTCTTGCTTAATATACTTATTCACCGTTGTGACCGGGATATCAAGTTGCTGTGCCACTTCTTTTGTCATAAGTCCTGGCTTTTTTAATTCTTTTTGTAAACGAACGACATCTTCGATATGCCAATCATCTTTATTAATAGGATTTAATTTTCCTTGTTGGATATATGTATAAATGGTTTTCTTTGATGAAACAGATAACATGTCTATTATATCTTCAATGGTAATGATTTTGGTATTATTATCAATCATAAAGAACACTTTTCTTATTCCTAGATTAATCAATAATTTCTTATAACATATTAAAACAGGGTTAAATGTTAAAGGTTTTAACAACGTATATGTAAATGATAAAACAACTTATAAAAATAACTTTTATTATTTGTACATTTTGTAGAAAAATGTTCGATTTGTCGTCACTTAGAGTAAATGATAAAACATAAATTTTTATAAGTTAGTTTTACCCTTTACTTCTATATATAAAATACTTTGTTTTTGTACTTTATGTAAAATTCTCATTATTGAAAGCATATTAACATTAAATACTTATTCATTTTCTTTTTGGTTAACATGAATACAACAATTTCTTAAAGGGGAAGTACAAGATAGAGTGGTATATAATGAAAAGTAAAAATCGCCATTTGTCGTCAACAAGTGTAATTAGTAAAACATTGACCTTCAAAAGTTAGTTTTATCTTTTCTCTAATAAATAAAATAAATGATTAATCACTATCATTTCTCTTTGATCGATTAGTTATTAATTATGTAGTGATATCTTTTTTTATCTAATTGAAGGCATATGAAAAATATCTAAAAGGAAATAGGAGCGTAATCATGCATATTACATATCATTCTATGTCTCATTTCATCTATCAACCTTGCATAAAAAGAGTGCAAAAGGGAATACTGTTTGCAAAAGAGATAAGATAAAGGGGTTGACGTTTTATGGAAAATAATGTGTCTAATGAAATAAATCGAGTTGAAATAAATGTATCAGATGAGGTAATGGCTGAAATGTTTTTAAATCAAGCTATAAAGGATTTCAAAAAAGGTAAGATTATTGAGAAAATTGACCAATCATTAAAAAATAAAGATAAAGAAACTTTTTTACGTTTAACTGAGGAACTTAAATCTGTATCTTAAAAAAAAGAGCAATATATTATAGAAGAAACTCGTCAAATTATCTTATTTGGATACTTACTGATAGCTCTTGTTCTTTAAGTTTTTCATTAATGCAACCTAAGATAGATTCTTATTGCTTGTCATAATACAAAGAAGAGAAATAGAAAAAGGCTACAAAAATTCCTTTGAGAATTACTTTGCAGTCTTTTTCTGCTTATATTAAAATCAATGATAGTTCCTTTTAGCTAAAGCTTCAACTTGGGGATTGTTAGAAACTTAGCGTTTGTTTTAATGCATCAATAGAGGTTCTAACACCTGCTTCAGGGGACATAGTTAGATCTTCCATTTCTAAAGAAACTTCTTCATCATAACCCATCATCTTAACAACAGAGAAAAATTCCTTCCACCACTGTAAGTCTTGTCCACAACCTACAGCTACATAATTCCAAGCTCTATTAGCTACGTCAGTAATTTCTTTTGTTTCCATTACACCGTTAACACCTGATAAGTGTCTTTCAAGTCTTACGTCTTTTCCATGAACGTGATGAATGGCTGCTCCTAATTCTCTAGCAGCCAAAATTGGATCTGCTCCCATCCATATTAGATGACTTGGGTCTAAATTTAATCCTACGGTAGGTCCAACCGCATTACGTAATTTAAATAAAGTAGCAGGATTATATACCAATTGCGAGCTGAAATTCTCAAGGGCAATTTTTTCAACACCGCACGCTTTAGCTTTTTTAACTAATTCTTTCCAATATGGAATTGCTACTTCGTTCCATTGGTAATCTAAAATATCTTTTAAGACTGGTGGCCAACTTACTGTATATGTAATCCAGTTAGGAATTTTATCTTCTGGACTTCCTGCCGGTAGTCCACTCATCATAATTACTTTCTTTACTCCTAACAGCTTCGCTAATTCAAATGTTTTATCTGTAACTTCTCGATGCTCTTTTCCAATTTCTCCTGGATCTAAAGGGTTTCCAGAACAATTTAAAGCACATAGTTTAATATTGCGTTTTTCTAACGCATTTAAAAATTCACTTCTTTTATACTCACTTTCTAATAGCTCATCTAATTTCAAATGAGGAGCTGGAGACCATCCTCCAGTTGTCATTTCAATCGTATTAATTCCCATCTCTGTAATAACGTCCAACATTTCCTCAAAAGGTAAGTGTCCTAAGCTATCTGTTACATAGGATAATTTCATTATTTTGTCCTCCTCAAAATTCAAATGATGTAGTTAGAAATCTATCCAAAAATTAATCATTTACAATTGCAATTACAAGAAAAACTTTAATGATTAGTGTCTTATGAAGACATTTATTTAAGGGTATATTATGATTGCAAACGCTATTATTTTTTGGAATTGAATTAATATTTACTCACTTATACCTGTAAGTATAGAACAATATATAATAACCGTCTTTACATTATAAGGACCTATTTTTATCTTTTTAGGACATATTTAGATGAATAAAACAAAAAAGCCTCTACTTTCAATGTATAACATTAAGTAGAGGACTTTTATTACTCTATATATTTAGTTGTTTTTATTTTCGTATAAAGTGAGCGAAAGCGCCCAGGTGAACTACGCATTGTAGAAGTAAAAACACGAGTAAAATAGTGCACGTTTGAGAAACCTGTTTCTTCAACAATATCCTTAATAGATAAATCTGTTTTTTTGAGCAATATAGCAGCCCTCTGTATCCTCTCATTTTGCACATATTCTGAGTAACTTACGCCTAATTCCGTTCCAAATAATCGAGAGAGATGACGACTCGATATATGGAGATGACTAGCTATATCAGTAATTTTCAAAGGGCTCGATAAATTATCTTTAATATATAATTTCGCTTGGGCAAGGACTCCAGAAGATTTTTTATGAACGAGATTATCGTTGTTGTGATTTAAATAAGGGACAAAAGTTTGCAATAACGAATGAATAAGAGAATATGCCAAGCATGTTAATAGCTCCTGGGACAGAGTATATTTATTGTTTGAAGCTTGAAGAAGGAGGGATTTCCAAATTAACGGAGCGATTGTATCATCTTTTATATCCTTAACTACTTTAGAACAGTTCTTAGCTTCTCTCATTATGCCTATCCACTCTTCATTTGACTCCGACTCTATTAATTCAAATCCCACATATATAATAAAAAGTCCAGTCTCACTTTTTATTTGGTGTAAAACATCCGGCCTTGAAAGAAGCATTGTATTCTTTTGTATTGAATATGTACAGTCATCGTCTATATAAATTCCTTGCCCCTCAAGTATATAACACACTTCAAAGAAAGAATGTTTATGGGGTAGATTATCATAATGTTCTGGCATAACGCCCCAGTAATGAACACGAAAAGATGCATCATTCTGCACTATATGATGAACAAGTTCATTCAAAGAGATTTTTGCTGCTACAAATTCTTTTAACAAAAAAATTCCTCCCTATCTTAAAAATTCAGAAATCTGATTTAAGTCACAATTAATAAAACTATAAGTTAAATAAAAAAAATTGTCTATATAGACAACAGATCATATAATCAATAACTAATTAACTGTAATTTAACTGAGGGTACATACATATCTTCATTAAAAATTATAATTACCAAGTAAAGCCCTATAAATAAAGGTTTCATCAGTATTTTCGTTCTGATATATCAAAAAATTCAAAAAATTATATTGACTGAAATCGTTTTAATAATTATTATTATAACCAGACATCACCATAACGTTATCATCATATAATCACCATGTCAGAAAAAGGTTAACAGAATATAAGGTTTTAAGAAAGTGAATCAAACTAAAATATAATGAAAGGGCTTTCAAATGGCGTGAAAGATGGTTATAAGATAGGGACGTTATCTTGCTGTTATCAAGTTTTCCGTATTCCCGTATAATAAACTGTTTAAAATTATCTATTCTAAAAAAATTTAAGGAGAAATTGGGATGAATAAACAGGTAAATCAAAATGCGTTCTTGGGTACCATTGTTCTAGTTTCAACATTCGGTGGGCTACTTTTTGGATATGATACAGGTGTTATCAATGGTGCCTTACCATATATGGCTAAAGCACTTAACCTCAACTCATACACTGAAGGTCTCATTGCAAGCGCTCTTCTTTTTGGTGCTGCACTAGGCGCCGTATTCGGCGGTCGACTATCAGATTATATGGGGCGTCGTAAAAATATTCTTTATCTTGCTGTGTTATTCTTCATTTCCACGCTAGGATGCACCCTTGCTCCAAATATTCCGGTTATGATTAGTTTTCGATTTTTGCTAGGGCTTGCTGTAGGGGGAGCATCCGTAGCAGTTCCAACCTATTTAGCAGAAATATCACCGGCCGAACGACGTGGCCGCATGGTTACTCGGAATGAACTAATGATTGTGGGCGGGCAACTATTGGCATTTGTTTTCAACGCTATCCTTGGTAACACAATGGGTGACAGCTCACATGTTTGGAGATATATGTTGGCGATTGCTGCACTTCCAGCAATTATTTTGTTCTTCGGTATGATTAAAGTACCAGAAAGTCCACGTTGGCTTGTATCAAAAGGAAAAAAAGAGGAAGCCTTGCGAGTTCTACGAAAGATACGCGATGAAAAACAGGCTAAATTAGAACTCAGTGAAATTGAAGCCAATTTAGCTGAGGAATCAGGGATGAAAAGAGCTACTTTTAAAGATCTTAATGTGCCATGGATACGACGCATTGTGTTTATCGGAATTGGAGTGGGCATAGTTTCGCAGGCTACAGGTGTTAACTCAATTATGTACTATGGTACCGAAATTCTCAGAGATGCTGGATTCGAAACATCGGCCGCATTGATTGGTAATATTTCCAACGGTGCAATCTCAGTATTGGCAACCTTATTAGGCATCTGGCTTCTTGGCAAAATTGGTCGTCGACCAATGATGCTGACTGGTCTAGCAGGAACAACAACGGTTCTTTTACTTATTGGGGTATTTTCTCTTACACTTGAAAGATCAACTGCTCTTCCATATGTGATGCTTACCTTGACAGTCACATTTTTAGCTTTTATGCAGGGAGCGATTGGACCTGTATTATGGGTCACACTCTCAGAGATATTCCCATTACGCTTACGGGGACTCGGAATGGGAATAAGTGTATTCTTCCTATGGATAACAAACTTTATTATTGGATTAATTTTCCCTATATTATTGGATAAAACGGGCTTATCTATAACGTTTTTCATATTCGCTGTTCTGGGCTTTATATCCATCGTATTTGTAAAAAAATACTTACCAGAAACTAAAGGACGCACACTTGAGGAGTTAGAACATTACTTCCGTACCAATGACGATCAAGATACCAAAGAGTATATAAATGATTCAGCATACCGTGAAATTTAGTTTTTAATTAGAAATCTGGATAGCAACATAAAAAACATATAATAAACAAATACAATCCTTCTACAGAACTCTTTTTTAATATTTCAAAGGGGGAGCTATTTCTTTTCTTATAATTCCGAATGATTTGAGTATAAATGCAAAAAAACATTTACAAAATACACTGAACATTATAAAATGTCTCCATACATCAGAAACACCACTAATCTACGTAAATGGAATCGATTTCATTCAACTCTCAAAATTTGGGTGATTATAATATTGGTATTTTTTATCTTAACTTTTCCAGAGTTATATTAGAATTTTAAAATTCAACTATATACTCAACATCTCATATTGCTTAACCTGTGTAAAATCTAACTTTGTGTAAAGTAAAGAGACAGAAAACATGCAAGATTCATAACTTGTAATGCAACTATAATCATTTTTATTTGCTCTTCGAATGAAATCGATTTCATCCTTTTTGATTGTAAGCTAGTTTGAACTAATAAATATTGATCCTTTAGTTAATTTATGGGAGGAACTGAATTATGGTTTTAAAAATAGGTGTTATTGGTACAGGTGCAATTGGTCAAGATCATATCCGAAGAATTACGAATGCATTAACAGGTGGAAAGGTTGTTGCTGTTACAGATGTTAACAAAGAACAAGCAAAGACTATTGTAAACAATCTAAGTCTTGATGCGAAGGTTTATGATGATGGTCATGAGTTAATTCAAGCAGAAGAAGTTGAGGCAGTTGTTGTCACCTCTTGGGGACCTACCCACGAAGAATTTGTATTAGCATCTATTGCAGAAGGCAAACCAGTATTCTGTGAAAAACCACTTGCTACAACTGCAGAGGGTTGCAAGCGAATTGTGGATGCTGAGATTGCATATGGTAAGCCATTAGTTCAAGTTGGCTATATGCGCCGTTATGATAAGGGCTATCGGGCACTTAAAAATGTAATTGATAGTGGGAAAATTGGAGAAGCATTAATGGTTCATTGTGCGCACAGAAACCCAAGCGTTCCTGACAATTATATAGGTGATATGGCGATTACTGATTCTTTTGTTCATGAAATAGATGTTTTACGTTGGTTACTTAATGATGATTATGTTTCTGTTCAGGTCATCTTACCTCGAAATACACGTCTTGCAGCTCAAGGATTACAAGATCCACATATAATTTTACTGGAAACTGCCCAGGGAATTCGAATTGACGTTGAAGTATTTGTTAACTGTCAATACGGATATGATATTCAATGTCAAGTTGTTGGAGAAACAGGTATTGCTAATTTACCTGAACCTTCCAACGTAGTTCTACGTAGTGATGCAAAATTATCTACTGAAATTCTCGTAGATTGGAAAGAACGTTTTATTGATTCTTACGATGTAGAACTACAAGAATGGATTAACTCTACATTAAAAGGTGAGGTAAATGGACCAACAGCTTGGGACGGCTATGTTGCGGCTATGACATCAGATGCTTGTGTTGAAGCGAAAAAAACGGGAAATATTATTCCAATCTCCATGGGGGAGCACCCTAAATTTTATACTAAAAGATCAGCTGTTATAGAAGTAATATAATTATAAAAATCATACAATCTCCAGATATACAGTCATCTTTCTATTCCAAAAATGCAGCTATTATTGATTTTGAATTATCTTTAGAAGATATGGAGAAAATTGATGGATTAAATCAGAATAGCCGTGTCGGATTACATCCGGTTGCAATGAGCGCAGGCTTTTAAAACCAATGAGAACTATTAAAGAGAAAGTATCTCACTTATGGATTTCGGGAATGTTTGGTCCCTATTTTTCCTTTTTCTATTTATCATAATTCACGTTGCCACTTTTACTCCTATTGGATTAAAGATCGCTTTTAGTCAAAAATAGAAGATACATTGTTATTTTATAAATTAAAGAACGTTGCTTATCTACTGCTCACACGACAATTATACGTTTGGTATATCATCAATATGGTCTGAATTAGATAAAAGAGTATGGAGGTATGTTCGGACCGTATATGATTATAGAAGAAACTCGTTAAGAAGGGGATGTTTTGATACACCAAGCAAAGTTTTCTTTTTAATAAGTTTTCAACAGAAGATAATAACTCCATGTAATTAAATTATGCTATTGCCGACATTTATAAAAGCTCCTTTACTTATAAAAAGTAAAGGAGCTTTTATATGCCTAAATTTCCTATATAGAATCAATATTGCGCAAAAAAAATTGCGTTAACCTGCCAAAAAATTAAAAAATGACAATTTTTTTTGCAGGTTTTTTATCCTTAAATGTTTCTAATGAATAGAAGAATTATCATTTATATTTCGTGCTTTATTAATATTTAAGTCTTATCTTTAACAAAAAATTTAGGTTGTTCAAGATTGGCATAATATTTGCATTAAAAGAAATGAATACCTGTTGTATACTTAGATGTATACAACAGGTGGATTTTCATTTTCATAAAATATTTAATAGTTATACTGAACAAAATAACAAATTTAATCTAGATTACATTATTTTGTTTTAACTAACTATCTAATTACGAGTGGAGGAACAGCAATGTATAACCAAATTAAAAACATGCCAATGGAAGAGAGAATAGAAAAGATAACAAAAGCTCTGGTTCAGATCAGAAGCATTAATGGAACAACTGGAGAAGTGGAAGTAGCTACTTTTATTAAAGATACACTTCTAAGTTTTCCTTATTTTCAAAAGCATCCTTTCTACGTATGGGAACAAATAATTCCTAATGATCCACTTAATCGAAAAAATATCTTTTGTTTTATAAAAGGAAAAAGTGATATAAAAGAAACTATTCTCTATCATGCACACTTAGATACTGTAGGTATTGAAGACTTTGGACCTTTAAAAGAGAATGCATTAGATTCAGATAAATTAGTAGACTATTTCTCCGCGTATACATTTAATAAAGAGGTTCAAGAAGATGCTCAATCAGGTGAATGGATGTTTGGACGGGGATCAGTTGATATGCAAAGTGGTATAGCAGTACATTTAGCAAACGTTTTACATTTTTCTGAACATCTGGATGAGTTACCTGGCAATATATTATTTATGGCTAATCCTGATGAAGAAAGCCAGCACGCTGGCATCCTATCTGCTATATCAGAATTAAAGCTTTTGAAAGAGGAGCAACATTTAAATTATGTAGCAGCGATTAACACAGATTTTATTACACCTTTATATGATGGAGACTCCACTCGTTATATTTATACAGGAGCCGCAGGGAAGCTTCTTCCTTGTTTCTATATTTATGGTCGCGAGGTGCATGTAGGAGATACATTGGCAGGGATTGATCCAAATCTAATTGCATCTGAATTGACTAGAAGAATCCATAATAATATCAGCTTAGCTGAAAATATTGAGGGAGAATTAATTTTACCTCCATCTTGTTTGTATCAACGTGATAATAAAGAAGCTTATAATGTTCAAACAGCTGTGAGCAGTTACTTATACTTTAATTATTTTATTTATGAAAAAACAGCTAAAGAAGTAATGAATCAGCTAATTGATATTTCAGTATGCGCTTGTAAGGATGTAGAAAAGAAACTTTCTAATTATTATGAAGAGTTTTTAAATCGTACAGACTTACCTAGAAAAGACTTGTCATGGAATATTGAAGTCATTAGTCTAGAAAATTACATGAAGGAGCTAGTACTCAAAGGGATTGATCCTTCTAAATGTATAGAAGAAACCTTTCAACAATATAAACATCTCGAGTTACGAATCAGATGTTTTAAAGCTATAGAAGAATTGCAAAAATTAGATCCTCAACAACGAGCAAGGGTAATTGTTTTTTATGCTCCACCTTACTTGCCTCATAATTATTTAAAAGAAGATAGTTTACGTGATCAAGAGTTATTAGGCGTAGTGAAACAGGCAGTAGAAGAAGTGGCAATGACAACGGGAGAGACTTTTTCATTCAAGAAATTTTTCCCATATTTAGCCGATGGAAGCTTTTTATCGCTACACGAGACTGATCAAGAAATAGAAGCTTTTACTCGTAATTTTCCTGGTTGGGATACTATTGGAACAATTCCTTTTCAGGAAATACGTGAGCTAAATATTCCTTCTATTAATATGGGTGTCTACGGAAAAGATGGACATAAATGGACAGAACGAGTATATAAGCCTTATTCATTCAAAGTTTTACCTATGCTTATTCAGCAAACCACTGTTCATCTATTAAAAAGCTATTATTCAGCTTCAACAGATACACACTCTATGTGTTAATAGCTTAAAGTGAAGTTTAGTTACTATAAGGTTGTGGCAATGTTGTAGCTATTCCTGGTTACGAAGGATTAAGACAAGGAGGGGAATTTATGCACATAGATAATAAACAGAATGAATTACAGCGTACCATGAAAAGTAGACACCTTTTTATGATTGCATTGGGTGGGGTCATTGGAACAGGTCTATTTCTAGGTTCAGGTATTACAATTAGTCAAGCTGGACCTATGGGTGCTATTTTAGCCTATTTACTTGGTGGTTTTTTAATGTATTTGGTTATGTTATGTATGGGAGAACTTGCAGTTGCAATGCCTGTATCCGGATCATTCCAATCCTATGCAACAAAGTATTTAGGTCCTTCTACTGGGTTCATGATTGGCTGGTTGTATTGGTTTAGTTGGGCAAATACTGTAGGTTTAGAGTTTACTTCCGCAGGGCTTTTAATGCAAAGGTGGTTCCCTCATATTCCTATATGGGCGTGGTGTCTAATTTTCGGCGTCGTTACATTTTCAATAAACGCATTGTCTGCCCGGAGCTATGCTGAAACAGAATTTTGGTTTTCAAGTATTAAAGTAACGGCAATTGTGTTATTTATCGCAATAGGTGGAGCTGCTGTATTTGGCTTAATTGATCTACAAGGAAATCAACCAGCACCATTCTTTTCAAATTTCACGACAAGTGAAGGCTTGTTTCCAAATGGTATTCTCTCTGTTCTTTTTACTTTAGTTCTGGTTAATTTTTCATTTCAAGGAACAGAGCTTGTGGGCATAGCAGCAGGAGAAAGTGAGAACCCTGGTGAAACCCTTCCACGCTCCATTCGAAACGTTGTTTGGAGAACGTTATTTTTCTTTGTGCTAGCTATGTTCATACTAGTAGCTATTCTTCCTTATCAAACAGCTGGTGTTATCGAAAGTCCTTTCGTATCTGTATTGGATAAAATCGGAATTCCTTACGCTGCAGATATTATGAACTTTGTTATTCTAACAGCTATTTTATCTGTTGCTAATTCGGGTTTATATGCTGCGTCTAGGATGATGTGGTCACTTTCAAGAAGTGGTATGGGACCAGCACGCTTAACCAAGTTATCTAAAAAAGGGGTTCCTATTAATGCATTATTAGCTACTATAGTAATTTCAGGTGGTTCATTAATTACGAGTGTAGTAGCCGCAGAAACTGTATATTTATGGCTTATTTCTATCTCTGGAATGGTCACGATTGTTGTATGGATGTCTATTTGTGCCTCTCAATTTTTCTTTCGGAGAAAATTCATTGCTGAGGGAGGAGACTTAAAAGAGTTAAAATTTAAAACGCCGTTATATCCTATTGTTCCAATATTAGGGTTTGGTTTATACGGGATTATTTTGATTAGCTTAATCTTTATTCCTAACCAACGTATTGGTCTTTATTGTGGTGTGCCACTTATCGTGTTTTGTTATGTGTATTATCATTTTATTGTGAAAAAGAATCTTAAGAACAAAACTACTGATAACAGCATAATCGACAAAGCACAATAATACATAAAAAAGTATTTTCCATTAATTGATTTAAGAAGGAATTGAAAGAAATCATTGAAGGTATTTGAACGGCGGAAAAACTAAATTATCAAGATGAATAAGCTTACGTATGCTTTATTTATAAAACATACGTAAGCTTATTAAATTTAAAAAATAACCAGAATTTATTATAAATCTAAAAGGATTCTTCTTCCTTTTTCTAAATGTTCTTCCATATAGTGAACAGCTGATTCCACATTACCTTTTTCTAATTCTGTTAAGATCAAAAGGTGCTCTTCATAAGTTTGTAGGAGTCTGTCTATTTTTTTAGTTAATACTTTTTGTCCATAAAAACTAAGCTTTGCTTCAATGCCCTTGAACATCTCATACATTTCTTTGTTTTCTGCTAATTCCATAATTTTAAGATGGAATTCTGTATCATATTTTAAGGATAAATAAATGTCTTGCTTTTGAATTTCTTCAAATTGGAGCTTTAATATATCTTGTAATTCCTGTATTTGAAGCTGTTTAATATCCTGGGAAAGTTTTTGTATTGCAAATGTCTCTAATACAGATCTAGCTTCGTAAATTTCATTTACTTGTTGTATGGAAATATCACAAATATATATTCCTTGTTTAGGATGAATTCGAACGATCCCCTCATGTTCAAATCTTTGAATGGCAGATCGAATAGGAGTTCGGCTCATTCCTAATTCTTCACTTAAATATCCTTCAGAAAGAAATTCTCCGGGGGATAGTTCACCCCTTGTTAATAACTCTTTAATCTTATTATAAGCTTGATCTTTTAAAAATTCCTTTTTGGGTAGTGTTTTTTTCATTTTATCTATCCTTTAGGTTTTTAGTATTTAGATTCATTTAAGGTAGTTTTTATTTTAACATTTTAGGTTTTTATTTTAAAAGAGAAATAATATTCAGAATATATTGACTTTAGAATAAAATAGTTATTTAATATTGTTGTATACATGTTGTATACAACATGACGATGGAAATCTTTATTGTTAATTAAAGGAGCGAAAAGACATGGTGAAAATTAATTCAGTAATACAAAGACCGAATCCTGCAATGTTAAAAAAATTAGGCAGCGTATCACCAAGTGATTATGGACATCGTTTAAACTTCCAATTAATTCATTCCAGAAAAATTAAACCTCTTTTCCCATTTAAAGAAAATTTCGCGGGTCCAGCTATAACAGTTAGGATTCCACCAAATGACGGTTCATTAGTGTATAAGGCCCTTGAACTTGTTATGCCCGGTGATGTAGTAGTAGTTGACATGAATGAAGAAGAACGGTTTGCATGTTGGGGAGAAATTACCACAAGAGTTGCTATGGAAAAAGGAACATTAGCCGCCATAATAAACGGGCCAGTTACAGACACAAATATAATTAAAGATCTAGGGTTTAATATATTCTCATATGCTATATCACCTCTAACAACAAAAATGTACAATCTTGATGGTGATGTTAATGTACCAATATCAATTTCAGGATGTATTATAAAACCTGGAGATATTGTTATTGGAAGTATGGATGGCTTACTAGTGGTACCACAAGAGGACATTTCAACCTATTTAGAAATAGGTGAGGAGGAAGCAAAAGCTGATCAAGAACGACGTGAGGATTTAAAAAGATTAGGGGTAGAAACATATTTAAGTCGCTTTAATCCTTTATGGAACAACGTAGTGGAAAAAAATAAGTAAAAGATCCAACAAAAAGGAGTTATTAAACAATATTCTATACCTTTGAAAAGTTTATCTATTTTCTACCCTACAAAGGAAGTGAATGAACAATGGAAAAGTTAAACGCTGAAAAACAAGTAAAGATAGATACATCCCCACGAGTAAAAGAAAAAAGAATAGGACTACGTTGGGGACTTGCCGTAATTTTCTTTATTGTAGGCTTAGTGGCTTATATGGATCGAGCTAACATTTCTGTAGTAGCGCAACCCATGATGGAAGATTTACACATGAATAAAGTCGAATTTGGTCTTCTGTCATCGCTATTTTATTTAGGTTATTGTTTTTCTCAAATTCCTGGAGGAATTCTATCTGAAAAATTTGGGTCTAGAAAAATAATTACTCTTGCCGTTACATGGTGGTCTATATTTACTGCGATGACAGCTGCTGCAAGTTCTTACATTTTGTTATGTATTGTTAGATTTTTGTTTGGGATGGGGGAAGGCCCAATGTACCCAGGGAATGCAGTATTCAATTCATACTGGTTCCAAAAACATGAAAAAGGACGTGCAGCAAGTGCATTATTAGCTGGTTCTTTTTTTGGACCAATTGTTGCACCGGGTATTTCAGTTGCAATCATGGCGGTCTTCGGATGGCATGGAGTCTTTTATAGTTTTGCATTCATTGGTATTGTCATCGCTATTGCTTGGTATATTATAGGTCGAGATAAACCTGAACATCATCCCTGGATTTCTGAAAAGGAAAAACTTCTTATTATTGAAAATCGTAGCGTGGCCAGCACTGAAAGAAAATCTGCTCCATGGAAACAGTATTTAAGAAATGTTCAATTCTGGGCAGTTGGAATACAATATCTTGTTGTTATTTACATGAATACATTTTTCTTAACCTGGTTACCTACGTATTTAATGGAGGCACGGAATTTTTCTTTAAAAGAAATGGGATTTGCGGCTAGTTTCCCGTGGATAGCTATTTGCTTCAGCGTTTTAGCTGGAGGAGCCATTTCAGATGTAGTATTACAAAAAACAAATTCTCGTATGATGGCCCGTGGTACCTTGGCTATTCTAGGGTTCATCTTTTTTATAATAGGGCTATATTTCGCAGCTTATTCCACAAGTTCATGGTTAAACGTTCTATGGTTAACGGTAGCTCTAGGTGCACTTGGACTTCCTATCGTTGCTTCTTGGGCTATTGCTAATGACCTAGGTCAGGAATTTTCAGGTTCTGTAAGTGGTTGGATGAATTTGTGGGGAAGTATAGGAGGCATCACATCTCCTATTCTCTGTGGATGGTTTGCACAAGAACTCGGTTGGAATACTACACTTCTAATTAATATTATACCAATTGGACTTGCTATATTATTATGGTTCCTTATTAAACCAGACCGTCCATTGGTTTAATAAAATAAGAGACCTCAATTTAAGTAATTTAAATCTTTATAAAGGGGAATTAAAAATGCAAAAATTGATAAATAGAGAGGTTTCCGCCATTCAGGTTCCCAGCATAAGAAAATTTTCTAATATGGTTGTCAATTATCCTAATGCGATTAATCTCACTCTTGGCCAACCTGATTTTCCAACACCAGAACATATAAAAGAAGCTGCTATTTTAGCTATAAAGAGAAATCAGACCACTTATACGCATAATGCCGGGCTATTACCTCTTCGAAAAGCAGCTAGTAATTTTGTGCATGAAAAATATAACCTCTTTTACAACCCAGAGGATGAAGTTATTGTAACTAATGGAGCTACTGAAGCAATTGACATTGCTTTACGAACGATTTTGAAGAAAGGAGACGAGGTAATTCTTCCTGTACCTATCTACCCTGGATACGAGCCTCTCATACAATTATGTGGAGCTACTCCAGTGCACATTGATACTTCACATAATGAATTTAAAATTAATGCCCATATGATTAAGAAAAAACTAACTAAAAAAACACGTTGTATTATCCTTTGTTCACCATCTAACCCTGCTGGAAGCATGTTAAATAAAGAGGAGATAATTGAAATTGCTAAAGTGTTAAAGGATAAAAATATCTTTGTTATATCTGATGAGATATACAGTGAGTTAGCATATGAACAAAAGCACTACTCAATTGCCTCTGTTCAGGAGATGAGAAATAAAACGATTGTTGTTAATGGACTCGCTAAATCTCATTCAATGACAGGGTGGAGAATTGGCTTTACATTCGCTCCGAATTTTTTATCTAAAGAAATGCTTAAAGTCCACCTTTATAATTCAGTTTGTGCAACTACTATCAGTCAATATGCAGCAATTGAGGCTTTAACACAAGGTATTAATGATCCAGCTCTCATGATGCGCGAATATAGGAAAAGAAGAGATTACGTATGTAAAAGACTTAATAGTATGGGACTAGATGTAGTTAAACCTGATGGGGCTTTTTATGTATTTCCTTCAATTAAAAATACAAAAATGTCATCATTTGATTTTTCACTAAAATTGCTTCGGGAAAAAAGTGTCGCGGTTGTACCAGGTGATGCATTTTCGAAGTACGGGGAAGGATTTATAAGAATATCTTACGCAGCATCAATGGATTTAATAGAAGAGAGTTTGGATCGGATAGAACAGTTTCTTGATTGTACAGATCAACAACGACTTATTAGAATTTAATGATATTTATATAAACTTTGAAACTTAGCCTAAAAAGTGTTTAATTTTTCTTCCAATACTTCTGGAGAACTGTTAAAATACAACTTGTATACAACAATTTTATTTTTATTCATTTTTTCAAAGGAAGAGCGATATAACCTATTGCTCTTCCGGTTCTGGTGCAAAAATTTCAGGACAATTGCAAGTAATCTCTGAAACTTGAACATACTGATACTATTATTCTAAAAGAAGGACGTGATCAGTATGGAAAAGCAACCCTTATTTAAGTGGAAACATTATCAACCCGATATCATTTTGTTAACGGTAAGATGGTACCTACGGTACAATTTAAGTTTTCGTGACTTGGTAGAAATGATGGAGGAACGTGGATTATGTATGGCTCATACAACGATTATGCGTTGGGTTCATCAATATGGTCCTGAATTAGATGGGCGAGTACGGCGCCATCTTAAGCCAACAAACGATTCTTGGCGGGTTGATGAGACCTATGTAAAAGTAAAAGGACAATGGATGTATCTCTATCGTGCCGTTGATTCTGAAGGAAATACCATCGATTTTTATCTAAGTAAAACAAGAAATAAACAAGCAGCCAAGCGCTTTTTTAAGAAAGCCTTGGCTTTTTCGCACGTTTCTATACCTCGTACGATTACAGTAGATAAAAATCCTGCCTATCCCATTGCTATTCAAGAGTTAAAAGAAGAAAAAAAGATGCCTCAAGGCATCCAAGTAAGACAAAGTAAATATCTAAATAACATTGTAGAGCAGGATCATAGGTTTATTAAGAAGCGTCTGTCTACAATGTTAGGCTTAAAATCGTTTCGTACAGCAAAAGCCATTATTTCTGGAATAGAGGTCATGCATATGATAAAAAAGAAACAGGTTTACCAGGAGGTGAAGTCTGTCCCAAATCAAGTCAGGTTCATTCACCAACTATTTGGAATAGCTTCATAAGATTGAATACCAATAGGACACTATATACCTCTTTCAAGCAAATACAATCTTTGCACCAGGACCGAATTACAAAAAGAATATTTCACAGTAAAACAACAAATATGAGAATGTTTTTACATCAATAATTGTTAAAAATGTAACAGGAGAAGTTTAAAATGAAACATTATAAAATCTTCTAAGAAGATGAGATAGAAGAACACGATTTCTTGGATATTATTCAACGTATTTACCCCTTAGGATGTTACATATATGCTGTGGTAAACGAGGAACATTTACGGTATTTAATTTAACCATTTATCCAAATTTCTACGTTTAAGCAAGGAATATTTCGTTCTAAAAAGAAGGTTATTATATTCATACATGATTTATATTTTGAGAAGGTACGTTATTTTTATGAAATGTATCCCTTTATAAAGTGTGTATTTACTGATAAACAAATAGACGAAAGATATTTAAAAGATATAAAGCAAAAACACCAATTTTTAAGCTGTTTAAGAAAAAGGAAAGTGAGTCATTTGTCTATGGGTTCAAATGCTGAATGGATCAATTACTATCAGTGGTGAAAATTGTAGATTGTTTTAAGCAAAATCTATCCTTTTTTTCTAGGACCTAAAATTAATTTGATTGCTGTTCTTTCTTCATTATCGATTGAAAAGTTTTTGAATCCAGGAACAAAAACCAAATTACCATTACTGGGAGCTACAAATCCTCATGCAATCACAACAGCTTTAATCGTTTGATTTAAAGCACCTCTCCCATCACTTGAATTTCTTTCAAATAAATCTAATCTTTGCACCAGAAACAGTTTATGTTAAAGACTTATTTTGTCGTGTCTATAATCCCTGAGGAAGCAAAATATATGTTTGAGGAACAGATTGTAAAACGCAAAGAAAAATTAACGGATTTAAAAGAAAGAAAATGAATTATCTATTCCATTCATCAAAGAATCAAGTTATCTATGACAACCAGAAATAATTGACAAAAAGATATTGTTTACTCATAATTTTCCATATAAACATATACATATTGTTATTTTCGATGTAACTTAGAGAGGGGTATTGCACATGCAGTATTTTGAACGTTTAAATAAAAGTTTTATAAATGGTAAATGGGTTGAAGGAAAAAGCAGCCGTACTTATGATATTTTAGACCCTTATGATGATTCTGTTATTACTACTGTTTCATTAGCAACTGAAGAACAGCTTACTGAAACATTTAAAATTGCACAAAAAGCACAAAAAGAATGAGCAAAAACTTCACCTGAACAAAGAAAAAATGTTCTACAAAAAGCACTTGAATATTTAAAAAACAATCATGATGAAATCATAAATATGATTGTACGCGAAAGTGGTGGAACGATTCATAAAGCTAATGGCGAACTCATAGCTTCCTACGTCGAACTGGAAGAGTCCATTCAATTCGCAGATAAAATCTATAATATAGAAGAAATTTCAAGCTCAACTGAAGGAAAGGTCAATCATCTATACCGTCTTCCTTTAGGAGTGATATCTTCTATTACACCGTTTAATTTCCCGATGAATTTAGGGATGAGAACGATCGCGCCGGCTATTGCTTTAGGAAATAGCGTGGTACATAAACCGGACATTCAAACAGGATTAACAGGTGGTCAGATTATCGCAAAAGCTTTTGAATATGCAGGTCTTCCTCAAGGCGTTTTTAATTCTATTTTGACAGATTTAACTGAAATCGGAGACGGTATGATTACAAATCCGATTCCACGTTTAATTAGCTTTACCGGTTCAACAGCAGTCGGCAGACACATTGGTAAAATTGCTGGAGAAAATCTTAAACGAGTTGCATTAGAGCTCGGTGGAAATGCTCCATTTGTAGTGTTGAGCGATGCGGATGTAGACCGTGCTGTAGATGCTGCTATATACGGAAAGTTTTTACATTGTGGGCAAATTTGTATGATTGCAAACCGAATTATTGTACAAAAAAATCATTATGATGAGTTTGTCACTAAATTTACTGAAAGGGTAAAGAAATTAAAAACGGGAGATCCAAAAGATTCATCAACCGTTATTGGACCTGTGATTAATGGGCGTCAAGCCGATAAAATAATGGGTGTCATTGACCAAGCGAAAACAGATGGTTTGAGATTAGCTGTTGAAGGCAAACGCAAAGGAAACATTATCTCCCCTTATGTATTTGTTGATGTGCCAAATAACTCAACACTCGCCCAAACAGAGATTTTCGGTCCTGTTGCTCAAATTATTCCGGCAGAAACAGATGATCAAGCGATTGAGTTTGCAAATGACACCGAATATGGTTTATCTGCTGCTATATTTACCACTGACTTAGAAAAAGGCGAAAAGTTAGCACTTAACATTGATGCCGGTATGACTCATGTGAATGATCAAACAGTAAATGCACAAGCCAATGCCCCATTTGGAGGAAATAAAGCGAGTGGTTTAGGTAGATTTGGTAATCCTTGGATCATGGAAGAATTCACCACAACTAAATGGGTTTCTATCCAAGAAAAGTATCGAGACTTTCCTTTTTAATTAAGCATGTAAGCATCATTTTCTATGTAAAAAAGTTCTGATGCAAACCTCGAATTTGGTCAAAATATAATGTACATATTCATTTTAATTTTATTTAATGAGAAAAATACTCAATTCAATCACTTTTTTCCTTTCCAGTTACTCCGTTTATCCAGGTCTGCCAATTTGAACGTGGTGAATTTATTTATAAGGAAGGTTCCTATCCTCAATATATTTATTATCTTGTTGAGGGTAAGGCAAAACTCTATGTTACACACGAAAATGGGAAAGTGTCTCTAATCAATTTTTTACAGGTTCCAACATTTATGGGGGAAGTAGAATTATTAAATTCAGAACGTTATTCTAAAGCCATACAAACTGTCACAAAAACCATTTGTTTGGCTATTCCGATCAATACTTGTAAAAATAAGCTCTTAACAGATGTTACATTCCTAAGATATTTATGCAGCTTTTTAAGTGAGAAAGCAACTAGGATTTCAGCGAAGTATACGCAAAATCAAGCTTATCCCCTTGAAAACCGCCTAGCTGCCTTTATAATGTTATCAGCTGACGGTAACTTTTATAAAGAAAAACATACTGAAGTATGCGAATACTTGGGTGTATCATATTGTCATCTACTCCATGTACTAGCACAACTATGTAAAATAAATATTATTGAAAAGCAATCCCGAGGCTACATCATTCGAGATAAAGAAAGTCTTGAAAAACTAGCTAAATTAAAGATACTCGTAATAGTTTAATAAGAAAGATGACTATATGTATACCACATACAAATTTAGTTAACATAAATCAGGTTACCGAAAATCACATACAAAAAAGCCCTTATTTATGAAGTAAGGGCTTTTGTTTTTAATAAATTTCTTCTAATTCATTTAACATCATATCCAATACTTGACTTACCTTTATCGTGTTTTCACTTACAAGTCCTTCTTTTAAAGCTGTATGTATCAAAACTTCTCTAGTACGCTCTATTTTTTCTAATAGGACTTCCTGTTTTACATGTTTATTTTCCATTCAGATAATCACCTAATTAATTTCCATGTTAATTATTGATAAATTTTACATTAACTTTTTATAATGCATTTTTCAACACTCAAAATTTTACAATTTTTCACACTGTTGAAACCTGAATATTTGTAAATTTATCCTTTTGTTAAGGTGAAAACTATAATCTTTATAACGGTAAAGTAAGATGTAATAAATAATTAAATTTGATGATTTTACTTTCATAATATAAGTAATAGTTAACGTACTTTCGTAAAAATAGTTATAACAATTACTTATATAATAGAAAAACCAATTATTTGTCGTCAGATAAAGTAAATGATAAAACTATAATTTTTATAAGGTTGTTTATTTATTTACTTCTTTATATAAAAGAAGTTATTTTTGTATTTTTAGTTTAATTTATCTTTTTGAAAATATATTAATGCTAAACGCTTATAAATTTTATGTTGAAATAAAGTGAATAAAACAATTTCTTAAAAGGAAGGTAGAAGATAGGCTGTCATACCATAAGAAGTAAAATTGTAGCTGCTCTTCTTGGTAGTACTTCTGCATTAATTGTTCATAATTGGTTTTCAAAATGGAGAATTATTTCAACTTTCTTGTATAAAACCCTTTCACTATACAAAGCACTAGAACTACAGTTTTTACCTTTAAATAGAAAACGAGAAAATCAACCTATAAATAAAGCAAAGAAACTTTAAAGGTTTAGAAACTATAAGATCTTAAATTTACTTTCCACCTTATAGTTCGGTGATTTTAGACTTAATAAATAAGAGCGTTAAAGACTTTAGAATTAAACATAAAATCCTCATTTTGGTAATTTATAGCCATTTGAATTCAAATTTTAAAAGATACAACTCAAGGGTTTTAATAGTTGGTAAAATAAAACATATAGTATTACATTTTTTGTAATATAAGGATGTTTATAGGGATATTTCGAGTGATAATATGTATATTTATTAACCAAATGGAGGTACAATTTTGAGGATTTTACAAGGCACCACCACTCATTTTTCAGATTTACTAAAAAATGGTATTACAATTGTTCATTTCTTTTTACCTAATACACCGCATAGAAGAATTATGAAACAATTCTTTCATCAAGCAAGTAGAGAGTTTGAGCAAGAAGTAACTTTAATAGAAGTAGATGGAGAAAAAAATAAAGAAGATATTCTTCAGTTCAGTGTTGTTATTGCTCCTACTATTCTAGTATTCAAAGATGGAGAGGAAAGAGAACGATTAGTAGGTATTCACATGCCTTTTGAACTAATTAATTCGATTAATAAATACTGTTTATAATTTGATATTAAAAAATTCCTTCTGAATACATTTAGAAAAAACCACTTCCTATAATTCTAATTATAGGAAATAAAGCCTTTGGAATCACTAATTCCAAAGGCTTTTAAATGTATATATATTTAAAATTGTTCTTAAATGTTATTACAAATCAATCAAGATATACAGGTTCTTTAGGATTATATAAATGCTTAAAAATCATTTCAATTTGTGTTTGTGTATTTCTAGCTATTGATAAGGGTGGCAATTTATTTTCAGCAAAGAATTCCACAGCACTTGTTTCTACACCCTTCATCGGTTGTCCCCCAATGATTTCACATTGAATAAACATTTTATAAATATGAAAAGGTGAAGGAGGATGTGGATGACATTTCATATCCGTTACAGCTAACAATTTGACAGCTTTTACGTCAAATCCTGATTCTTCTTTTACCTCTTTAACTGCTACTTCGCTTGGAGTTAACCCAATATCAGCCCAGCCACCAGGTAGCGACCAACTACCATCTGAATTTTCTTTGACCATTAATATTTTGTTATCCTTAAAGATCACGGCTCTAATATCTACCTTAGGTGTTGCGTAACCAGTTTCACTTGCAAATAAGTCTTTTATGACTGTCATTTCCATACCTGTTTGTTGTGATAACATTTCAACGCTTATGTCTCTTATTAGTTCAAATCTCTCTACATCATAAATATCTTTTGAATAAGCTAACCCTGCCTGTGCAATAGATTGAAGTTGCTTCGCCCAATCAAGCCACTTATGTTCTATGATTATCACCGCCATCTTAGTAATAACCTAATATTACCACAAAGAAAGAATTAAGTGACTTTGTTATCATTTAATATGTTTATGTCATACAAAGTTAGTTAACATAATTTTGATAATATCAACTTAGTTATATAGATAATAATTAATGTATTTTCGTTAAAAAGTGTAATATAACACATCTAGTATAGAAAAAGTTCATATTTGTCGTCACTAAGTGTAAATATTAAAACTTCAATTTCGATAACATAATTTGTACATTTACTCCTTTAAATTATATAAGTTTAATATTTAATTCAATCAATAATTACTTTATCTAAAACTTACTAAATAGAAGTGTTGTGTGATTTATATCCAATCATTTTCTTTTTAAGAATTTATCTAAAAGTAAGAAGATACAATAGTGAGTTGTAAGGAGTAGAAATATTCGCTTTTAACCACAATGACTGTTTAGGTAAAACACAAATAGGTGACTTATTCCTTCTATTGAAAAAGATTAAGTCACCTACACTTTTTTTCATCCATCATTAGTAATCCTTTCAGCGTTTAAAATTTATTAATTTACATGTTCCTGTTTTAACTGATTTACTACATTATTCTAGCATTATTTTAGCGCTTTCCATTGATTGTACTTTAAGAAAGTAATAAGGCATGGTGCGATGTTTTACATACTTATTAGCGAAGCGATAGTATAATTGAAAGATCTTGTAAGTAAAATTCATGAACATTAAGGAGTATCTTATGAAAAAAGCAGGTAGCATCCTTCTTCTTTTCCTGTGTTGTATAAATCAAAGGGTTGAGGCTGCTACTCAACCTTTAGTAGAACCTATACATCATGAAATCTACGTCTCTCCTGCAGGAAGTGATGAAAATGCAGGTACTAAAAACAGTCCCTTTAAAACTTTGAAAAAGGCAGGTAAAGTAGCTAAACCTGGGACGACTGTTAATATTCGAGGCGGTGTCTATCACGAAAAGTTAATGATTAGTCGTTCAGGCAATAAACAAAATCCCATTATCTTCAGAAACTATAAAAATGAAAGGCCCATTATTAGTGGAAAGAATATAAAGAGTGGTTCTTCAGATGGAGGGCTAGTTACCATAAAAAACAAGAGCTATGTTACAATTCAAGGTCTAAATATAGGGCATTTTTCTACTTTGGAAGAACAAAATACACCATGTGGTATTTTAGTAGAGGGAAGAGGCAAAGGTCTTCGGATTATTAACAATCATATTTTTGATATTAAGACTGCACATAAAAACGGAAATGCACATGGAATAGCTTTTTATGGATCCGAAGCGCCACGTTCATTAAACAACATTGAAATATCGGGAAACTTACTCGAAAACTTAACTTTAGGTTTTAGTGAAGCGCTGACTCTAAATGGAAATGTTAAAAAGTTTGTAGTCCATGCAAATACGATTCGTAACGTTGATAATATAGGTATTGATGTAATTGGTTTCGAAAAGGTAGCTCCTGATAAAAAATTTGATCAAGCTCGTGAAGGAGTTATCAGTGAAAACTCTATTTACAACGTAAGCAGTTATTCCAACCCAGCCTACAGACATGAATATTCTGCTGGAGGAATCTATGTAGATGGAGGAAAGGATGTTGTTATTGAACATAATATTTCAAGTCATAACGATTTAGGAATAGAAATTGCAAGTGAACACCACGGTAAACAGACTACCAACATTCAAGTCGTACGAAACATGATTTATGAGAATCGTTTTACAGGAATTTCAATTGGGGGATATGATGAAAAGCGTGGGGGGACAATGAATACTTCTATTACGCAAAATATCTTATATGGGAACGATACAATAAAAATGGATGGCGGCCAGTTATTAATGCAATATTATGCGATCCATAACATCATCAATAATAACATTATGGTTTCAGTAAAATCTAACTTACTTCTAGCCAATCTTCATTATTCAAATAAATATAATGAGCTTAGCAATAACGTATATTTAAATAAAAGTAGAAACACAATGAATCGATGGATATGGAATGGTCAAGAAATAGAAAGTTCTACGTTCGAATCCCAAAGATTTTTTCAATAAACTTTTCTTTTAAAAAGATACTCTTGACTAAGCCTTTTGTTGAGGTTCTACCTCAGACTAGACAATTGTTTACTACATTATATGCTGAGCATACTTTTAACCTTTTAGAAAATTTAAATCATATTCTTTAAAGCACTGTAGCAGATTTTTTATTAGATTTTCTGTGAATAGAAAAAGCTTTGTTAACATAAAGTCTCCACCGGAACTTAAAAAAGAGCCCTTGGCAGGCAAGACTTCCAAATAGGATGTTTTCTTCTTTATGCAGATTTTTATATACCCTTGGTGTCATAAGGTTTCGCTTAGGAATGCAAGTCAAAAAAATGTATAAGAAGCGCACCTTTTATACATATGCACCCCCTCTAAAAATGGTGTTTTAAGAGATATATCACATTATTTACTTGTAGTTATATTTAGTACTTTATAATTGTGAATTCTGATAAAAAGCTATCTCGCTTGCCAATGCCAGTGGGATTTTTATTTTTGCTACAATTCTGAGAAAGGGGTATTTGATGTTAATAAAAACAATACTCACAGCAATTATAGGAGGTATTATTTTTTCTCTAACTAATGCTTACTAACAAATAACAGTACGAAAGGAGCAAGGGGCTCTTATAAATTATGAGGCATTGCCCTTATTTTGTAGAGATTCCCGCATAGATACCCGCATAGATACCCATACACTTACCTATTCGACAACTCTGCATTTACTAAATCATCATCTCCATCAAGGTATGGTATTATTATTTTGCGAAAACATTAAAAGGGGGCACCCAATGAATAAAACAGACCGTTTGTTAGCCATTGTACTGGAGCTGCAACGTAAAGAAGTTATACGGGCCGAAAATTTGGCGGCTCTATTTGAAACGAGCGTGCGGACTATCTACCGTGACATTCAGGCGCTGAGTGAGGCGGGCGTACCGATTATAGGAGCCCCCGGGAGAGGATACTCTCTGATGGAAGGTTATTTTCTGCCGCCAATCGGCTTCACCGTACCAGAAGCTGTGAGCTTGCTAATTGGAACGGACTTTATTGAACAACAATTTGATGATGATTATCGTGCCAGGGCTCAAGCTGCCCGCGGGAAAATTGAGGCCATTCTACCGAAGAACATTCTTAAAGAAACATCTCGTGTACGCAAGGCAATGCGTTTGCTCATTTCTGATAAACAGGTCAGGGAGTCAAAAGAAAAGAAATATCTAGAAAAGATTCGTGGAGCGATATTAAACGTGCAAAAGATCAGCATTCGTTATGCAAAAAAACTTGAAGATTCCGAAGGTAATCGTCATAGTGTTCGTACGGTTGCTCCCTATGGATTGGTGCTCATTCAAGGATCATGGATGCTCGTGGCTCGGTGTGATCTGCGCCAAGAAATTCGTCATTTTCGCTTATCCCGAATGACGGAACTTATTAGTCTTGAAGAACGATTCGAACCACCGACGCATTTTAACTTAAGCGAGTATGCCCCTCCGGATAATAGACACTTGCTAGTTCATCTTCAATTTAACCATGACATTGCGGATAAGGTGAAGGAATCCAATTATCATTACATAGAGAGTATGGAAGAGCATGAGGATGGATTGCATGTGATCTTACGTGTTCATCAACTGGACGAATTGTTGCAATGGGTACTTGGCTGGGGAGCGAGTGTGGTTGTGTTGGAGCCTGAATCACTCCAAAATCGAATTCGTGAAGAAGCAAAAAAAATGTTAGAACGCTACTGACATACAGTTGTCAGTAGCGTTCTTTTATAATTAGAGAAAGTAAACATAAAGGGTTGAAAGATACATGCGGAGTATGTCTTGCATCAATCGATTAATACACCCAATTAACATCCACGGAAATTAATTCATTTCACTTTGGATCAATGGAGCAGCAAGGCATGGAAGGATGATCATAGAACCAGCGAACGTCAGTTAATACCCAAAGTAGATTACTTGAAACTGAAAAAGTAAACCTTTAAATAGGCTGTTTAATTCTTGAGAAAAGGAAAAGGTTCTAAAATAATTGTCGTTGGAACTTTTGTAACCTATTTTCCACAACCACTTTTTCCCTTACTGAAGCTTCGCGGGTTCTAGCCCAAAATGATCTGATCTGATACGATATCGTATCATTTATTATAGGAAGGATGGTATTTTATGAATTTTGCTTCTGTACGCATTATTACCGACGATGTGGATCGTCTTGTCAAGTTCTATGAGAAAGTCTTAGGTGTTTCGGCGGAACGTCCCGTCCCTGTCTTTGCCGAACTTTTTGTGCCATCATGCACCTTGGCAATTGGCCACTCTAAGACAGTGCCACTGTTCGGCGCTGGTTCCGCAGTGGCGGCGGACAATCGCACTGTTATCATTGAGTTCCACGTCCACGATGTCGATGCTGAATACGAGCGCCTGAAACCGTTTGTCAATGAGTGGGTAAAGGAACCTACTTTAATGCCGTGGGGGAACCGTGCTATGTTGTTTCGCGATCCCGACGGCAACCTCGTTAACCTCTTCGAGCCGGTGACCGAAGAAGCAATTAAACGTTTCAACCGTAGAAATTGACAAACACTTAGACCTATTGAAAAGATGTAACCTAAGAAACATAATTGTTATTCAGCAAAAGGGCGTAATTCTACATCAAGAATTACGCTCTTTGTTTATGCATAGGGCATCTAATAGAGGTGAATTCTTAAAATAAATTTATTACTTAAAGGACTGAATTCACTACTTGTTCATAGGATACAGGTGCTCTCTCCACCATCGGTGTAGAAATGGAGTCATTTAGAGTAAGTAGGGAAATTATAATAATATATGAAGTACTTTAGTAGTTGCTTAATGAGGAGTAACGACACTTAGATGAAAAAGTTGACTTCTATCTAAATGGAATTGATTATACAATGTGCTTTTACATCTATATGTATCAGTATATCTCTTAGATAATTGGAGCAAAATGCAATTAGAATACCTTCCGACGTGGGTATTTGTCACACAATTTTCTAATCGTCTGTATGAGAAAAAACTACTGTCCTTTGAACTGAACCCAAAAAGTTAGACACGTTATTTAGGCAGCTAATGAGGATTGAATTCTGTATTCTACAGGGGTCAATCCTTTTAATTTTTCTTTTATTCGTAGATGGTTGTAATATAGGATATAGG
>NZ_JAMBOQ010000010.1 GCF_023715685.1 Priestia aryabhattai | reverse complement strand
CAAGATCTGTTGTAAACTGATTCATAGGAAGACCTTCTTTCTTTGAATTGGTTGTGGTGACTTAATTCTACAAGAAAAGGTCTTCCTTTTTGTATTTATTCATTTACACAAGATATTTTACGCTCTCAAACTTCATCGATACTCATAGAACCTAAGTAGTAATTGTCTATATGAATAATAACTAATAATTTGAGCAAACTACATAGGAGCGTAACAACTCCATACGCGAAAATCCTTTTTTTCTTTTGAAATACTTAAAAAACTACCTTCTATGCAGGTGGTTTTTTCTTATTTTAAGATGTATGTCGTATCCACTTCTAATTATGTAATAACGATAATATATTTTCGCTTTCCACTATATCGTTAAGTAAAACTAAACATACTTTATAAAAAATAGTTTTAACTATTACATATCTTGTAGAAAAAGACCATATTTGTCGTCACTTAGAGTAAATGATAAAACATTTATTTTTATAAGAAAGTTTATAGATTTACTCTTTTATATTCAGGTAATTCAATTTTTATCTACAGTTTAATTTATATTCCTAATAACATATTAACGTTAAATAATTTTAAGTTTTATGTTTGGTTATTATAAATATACCAATTTATCAAAAGGAAGATATGTCTAATAAGAATTCGTTTTTATTAGACATAGAATAAATAGATATAACTTACAAAAATATACAAATAACTAGATTTACATATAATTTCCAATTAAAATATGAATGAGGTCAATAAACAGGGAGGAAACTATGAAGAATCAAAAAGTGAAATGGTGTTTTCTAAGTTTTATAGTAACGTGTTTTCTATTTTGCGCCTTAACACCTCCGACATTTGCAGACACAAACGAAAAAGAGATGGAGAAGTGGAAACAATGGATTAAAACCAATTCTTATCCCTTAGAACCTACTAAAAATTCTAGGAAAGACCATTTAAAGTTCTTAAAGAAAGTGCTAAAAGGGAAACGCATCGTCCAATTAGGTGAAACTACACATGGATCAAATGAAATGAGCGCCACAAAAGTAGAACTCATTAAATACCTCCATGAAGAATTGGGATATGATGTTCTAGCCTTTGAATCTGGCTTTGCAGAGACTAACGGTGCATACCGCCAATTACACGATTTATCTTCTACAGAGCTTATGAAACGTTCTATTTTTGGTGTCTGGTATACACAAGAAGTAGCAGATCTATTTAAATATCTGCAAGAGCAAGAAAAAAAAGGAGACCCTCTTACACTAACAGGATTTGATATTCAGGTAATGGGCAACCTTTTTACGAAATCAACCTATGAATGGATCAAACAATTGGACACTTCAAAGGCTGATTTGTTTAAACATGCTGAGGAAAGCATGATGAAATTACAAGCTCAAAAAACAGAAGACGATTTTGTTCAAGAACAAGCCAAAATTAATGAAAACTACAACATATTAGAGCGTTTTGTGGAGGAACATAGAAAGGAATTGGCAACTTTAAGCCCTCAACAAGAACAGGATGTAGACATCCTGTTACAATCTTTGAAATTAAGAAAAGAGACACTTATGAGATATGAATTACCTAATTGGAACGTTGCTCATGATATACCTATTTATGATATAGAGCAACATCCGATGGTTTTACGAGATCGAATGATGGCCGAAAACCTTGAATACCTTGCAGAAGAAATGTATCCAACAGAAAAAATAATTGTATGGGGACATAATTATCATATACGAAAAAATAACTCTAAAGTGAAATATGCTGAATATGGGCAAAACTTCCTCAATAATATGGGTGATTACTTACCTGATAGCTTTAAAAGACAAGCCTATACCATTGGTATTTATGCTTATTCTGGAGCAAGTTTAGATAGTAGCGATAATAAAACGGTTAAACCTGTAAACGAAGAGAAAGATTCTACTAGCTTAGAATCGCTGCTTAAGTATGCGAATCATTCTTCTCTATTCGTTGACTTTCTTCATACTCCATATAATAAAAGAACATCCTGGATATACACGCCTCGTATTGCCCTTTATTGGGGGTTCTTAAAGGAAGAAATGATATTGAAAGAACAGTATGACGGAATTATTTGGATTGAACGTATCACGCCAGCTAAAATTATTTGAGTTTTTTGAGCGATAATTGTTCGTATAGATTCCTTCGTTTAGTAGAAAAAATAAGCGAAGGAGTCTAATTTTTGTTAGCAGTAACTTATTTGTGTCTATATAACTTCTTTAATAAGCCGATATGAGCTTGGTGATACCGACTATGATCTGCTATATGCCATATCCCCCAACGAATGGTTGCTGTTTGTCCATTTTCGTATGAAACGACCTTGGTTAAATCTTTTTCCGATAACTTGATACATTCTAAACGAAACATCGTTTGAACTTTTTCATAACTATTTATTAAATCGACAGTTGTTGTGTCTTGTACAGAAGGAAGTTGGCCTGTCCGGTCAATCAAAGGACCATATTCTTTTTGAACACCTAATGGTATAGACTGATTCCTAAATCGATAAACCCAATGTAAGTCAACAACAGCTAAATGTCTTAGTAATTGTCCAATACTATTCATCTCATTGTTTGCACCTTTAAAGAATAATTCTTCTTGATCCACATCCATTACTAACAGCTTTAATCGCTTATATGTATCAGCCACAGTTGCATACAAAAGAGCTACTGGAGGTTCCATTTCATCATCTAAATGTAGGTCCATTAGCAAATTAATTGCTCCCTTCTTTATTAAATTTCCTAATTGTTAAAATTTAACACATATAAAAATTGAGGTAACTACTTTATACATTTATAGTTCCTATCGAATCGATTTTTGTAAAATTTATATCTTACTATTCGCTACGTTTAAGATATTCAGGAGGGGAAATGGATTCAATAAATAAAGCACCGTCTATTTGTTCACGAGGCCTAAACAAAGTTTGCATTGTGCCACTTTCTAAAAAGATAGTTTTATTAAATATCCATTTATTAAGTGAGTTTTTCTCAAGTTGTAAGAAGTCTGTAAATAAAGTTGGTGATTGTACTTGATGCATATAGTCTTCTAGACTTTTTTTTGGTGGCTTGCTTATTTTATAAGGTTGGCCCATGTCCGTCTGTGTTTCACCTTGATACATAAATAAACCTAAGTAATAAGACTGTTCTTTAATTCTGTCTGAAACTAACGAACCTAATGGTTCAAACCTTGTAAGAGTTTTATAATTTTTAAAAATATGAAGGTTATGTGCCCATATAATGATTTTTTCATCTGGATATAGCTCATTGCAAATCCATTCTAAATTTTCTTTCATCATTGTTTCTCGTAATTTTTTATATGTTCGGTGGTTATTATTTATATGATGGATAAAATATAAACGGTTTTGTAAGCATCTAATTATAATTTTAAACTTATATGTTACCTCTTTATCTTCAGAGTGCAAAACGCATTGTTCGCGTAAATAAGCTTTTAGATCATTTATTGATGTACTTGTTTTTTTCTTGAAATCTGTAAACTCCTTTAAGATTTCGACCGGCACTTTCTTTCTTTTTGCTGTATATTGTCCAATTCGGTAATACCATTTAAATACGTTTGATTCAATATATTCTATTTTTTCTATAACCTCTTGAGAAACTAAGTGATTAAGTTGACGGATGAACTGTAGGAAGATATCAGGGTTTGAAGAAGGGTTGATATCCATCCCTATTAAATTTAAATCTGATTCTTTAATTAGTTGGAATAGAGGAAGGTTTTCTTCTGTCGCCCACAAAGAATAGATAGAATTTCTTAAGAGTTCTTTAGCTGTAAAATTCTCTTTTAAATAATTGGCACTATAACATTCCACTAATCCACTCTCAAAAGTAAGTATTTTAAAATCCATTTCTTTATATAGAAATTCAATTATTTTTGACTTCATTAGGTTATGTTCCCTTATATTATGACCATTTTCCCCTAGCCAAACAATTCGTTTGTTTTTTAATACACTACGAAGAAATTCAAAGTCTTTTATGGTACATTCAGTAGGTTTACTTAAATGAGTCGAGTTCTTAGATAGCCACTCTACAGAATCCAAATAGTTCTGCTTGTTCCTTAAAAAAAGCCCCATATTCATCTTCCCCCTATGACAATTACCTATTAATTCCATCTTATCAATGATGTTAATTTAAATCACTATGTTTGTGTTATTCATTCTTAGTTACCATAATGTAGCTTATAGGTAGCCAAAGAAATCAATCTCCGAGTGCAAATATGAGCTTGTTTTTATCTAAAGCCTTAATACATAAGTTATGTAACTCTTGTACAAATTCTATTACAAAAGGCTCTTTATACTCGCTTAAAATAATTTCACATATTCGATTTAACCTTTTTACCTCATGTACATTAAATTGCTTATGATCGTATGGATCTAAATTAAGTAACAATTCAAATTCATAGCGATTACCTTTTGCTTTCTCCCATAAATAATCATGTACCTCATCTTCTAGATAGACACCATATTCAGCATCATTAACTTCTTCTTTACTATCTGCTATATAAAACGTTACGGACATCATTTTACCTCTTTCATAATTTCATTTTTCTTTATATCATACAATATAAGACATTTTAAAAGTGTATACCATATATAATCTTAGTTAACATAAAACGGATTATCGGTAGAAATAAAAAGCAGACCTTTAATTAAAGATCTGCTTCTTTTCTTTAGCAAAAACTAAATATGTTCCCACTATAAGCATAACGCCCAAACCTATATAAATTAACCAGTACGTTAAAGGGAAACTATATGAAACTGTCATAACTCCAGTATTTCTATCTAATATTCTAACCGTATAAGGAGTATAAATTGTATTCATAGTTAAGTACGTTAATAAAGCTTGAGCAATAAGAAATACCCCTATTGCACGTTTCATGGCCTTGCCTCCAGACTCATACATGTTTCTATGTACATTTTAACATAAAGAAGATTACTTAATGTTGGTTAACATAATGAATTTTATCGGTAGAAGTACAAAAAGCCCTTAAAAGGGCTTTTATAGCTAATGTAGTTGTTATGTACCTTGTACCTCTGTTTTTACCGTTAAACATTCCTTACAAAAATAAAAATATACAATCATTTCTCCCAGGAAGAAGTCCACCACTGACACAAGATCTCGTGCATTAAAATCTTGAGTAACACTTGAAACATATTTCATGTCATGGTTACATGTTGGACAGCTTATATCATTTGGCTTTTCGACATATAAAGGAGCTCCTAATACTCTACATACATACTCCTGACCAAATAAGTCAAATGCATCATAATAGGCATCTTCATTGACCGGTATATCTTCTTCTGACATATTGATAAGTTTAAATTTCGTATTAGGAAGAGGAACTGGTATTTTATCTTCTTCTTCTTGAATCCATTCTTCCCTATCATTTTGAATTAAAATAGTAACATTTTTTGTTGAAGGATTTAACTGAAATAGTTGAGGCTCCCATAAAGTTGAACAATTTAAACATGATATTAAAGGTAATTCTTCAAGTTTAGAAGTTCTTAGTTCACTTAATCTATCATCCTTTAAATCAAAACATAAAATCTGATGTAAATCTTCGCCACATAACTGACATTTTGGTACATTCCAATCTTGTCCTCCAAAACGATGATTATAAACATCACTACCTTCAATGGCTCTAAAACCTTTATTACCCTTCCAATGCTGTCCATAAGGTTCATTTATCATTATAAGTCCTCACTTTTATATAATTGGTAGCTTTATTATAACCCAACATAAATTACATTTAATAAGTTGTATAAGATATACATTCTTAGTTAACATAACAGGTATTATCGGCACTGAAAAAGATCTTCGGTTTAAAAGATCCTTTTAACTGCTCATTCAAGTGTTTTCCCTACCATATAGGTTTGGATTAGTAATATACTATTTTTACATCTATAAAAAGAAAGGAAAAGAAGAGTTTAGACCTTTCAGCCTCTGAAGGAGTGTCAGAAGAAAAGATTGAAGAGTCTGACGATAGTGCGGAAAATGGTGCTGCTTAAATAAAGAAGGAAGGGATAGATTCAATTAGTCCCTTCCCATCAATTTAATCGATTTCTCTAGAAAAAATGATTTCAAAATATGCGGCAGTACCATACGAAGCAGTGCCAGGAGCGAATATTTGAACTAATTCCCATCCATCCTTTGCAGCCTCATGAATAATCTCGTGATAATCCTCTTTAGGATCACGCGAGAAGGATTTTAGTTCAATTTTTTCAAAACGATATTCTTTCATATTCTAGACCCCCTTTTCTAATAACTACGGTTAAAATTGGAAAAGGTTTCAAAAGATGATGAATTTGACTCCTTTTAATTGGAGGATAACCGTGAAGTACAAGGAAGCACAGGCTGAGTTTCAAAAAGTATTTGACCATCAACAAACATTTAGTGTTCCAAAGTTAAAGCCGTTGTTCGAGTCATTAAATATATCTGTAAAGAAACCATTAGGAGATTCGAATAAAGAAATATCGTACTTAAAAGGTGAAATATCTAAGTTGAAGAAGAAAAATAAGCGATTAAGGGAGGGGAAGGGAACCTTTTGATAATAATTATGAGGAAAAAATTTCAATACAAGAGACTGTTAGAAGACAAAAGGTTTCGACAAACCCTTTGTTATAAGTTGGTGATTGTAATGTATATTAAACCTACTATAATATATAAAACTATGAAACTTACAAGACATCCAAATGATCGTTTATTCTTAGTTCGTCTATTCATTATGTTACTCCTTGTGCTATGTACTAAATATTACATTATATACGAATATATGGAATATTTGCAAAAAAAACTAAAAGATTGTCTTATTAGTCTATTAATGTAAAATATTCAAATTGTATGCTGTGAAAAAATATTATTGCGGTAGCTCATTTAGAAAAGAACTAATTAAATCGCTAAAGCCAAGAAAAAGGCTGTTGAGGGAGAGATAACAATGGAAATCATGGTTGGTCAAAATTATAAAATCACATCGGATGCACTTAACATCATCTTAAATAAAAGGTTCTGGTGCAAAAACTTCAAAACACTTGCAATGAATCACTAAATCTTGAACATACTGATACTAGTACTCTAAAAAGGAAGTGATCGGTATGGAAAAGCAAAATTCATTTAAGTGGAAACACTATCAACCTGATATCATTATGTTAAATGTAAGATGGTACCTACGGTATAACCTCAGCTTTCGTGATTTGGTTGAAATGATGGAAGAACGAGGACTTTCCATTGCTCATACAACAATTATGCGCTGGGTTCATCAATATGGCCCTGAATTAGATGAGCGAGTACGGCGTCACCTTAAGACAATTAATGATTCTTGGCGAGTGGATGAGACCTATATAAAAGTAAAAGGACAATGGATGTATTTGTATCGTGCCGTTGATTCAGAAGGAAATACAATTGATTTTTACCTAAGTAAAACAAGAGATCATAGGGCTGCAAAGCGCTTCTTCAAGAAAGCTTTGCGATCTTTTCATGTTTCCAAGCCCCGTGTGATCACAGTAGACAAGAACCCAGCCTATCCTATAGCCATTGAAGAGTTAAAGAAAGAAAAAAAGATGCCTGTAGGCATCCAAATAAGGCAAGTCAAATATCTAAATAACATCGTGGAACAAGATCATCGTTTTATTAAAAAGCGAGTTCGTTCAATGTTAGGACTAAAATCCTTTCGCACAGCTACATCTATTATTTCTGGAATAGAAGCAATGCATATGATAAAAAAGGGGCAACTTGTTTTACAGGACAAGTCTGTCCGAAATCAAATGAAGTTCATCTATCAACTATTTGGAATGGTTGCCTAAGAACAGATTCGGTTAGGAATCTATATGCTTCTTTCAAAGGAACTTAATCTTTGCACCAGAACCGATCAGGTTGATAATGTTTCTACTTGAACAGATTTTTCTTTTCCATACTGACTAATCACGTCCTTTTTAGAGTACTAGTATCAGTATGTTCAAGATTTAGAGATTCATTACAATGACCTTGAAGTTTTTGCACCAGAATAGCACCCTAAGAAAATTCAGAGATAGTGTCTGTTTTTCATAGCTTTCGATATTTATATAATTTTTACATTCTTAATATATTCCCTCAATATTTACTCTTTATCATTAAGACAGGTAACAACACGATTCAACAAAATATGGAGGTAATCGAGATGAAAAAACAAAAAATAATAGTTCCCTTGTTAAGTTTAGCTGTTTTATTTCCAACAGCCACAAATGTATTCGCGAATCCTGAAAAAACTGTTTCCGTAGACAAAGTGGAGTTTGTTGGGATGGATACTCCTAATACGGCTGAAGAACGTTCAAAGATGTACAGTGAAGCATCGGCTATGGTTACATACAGTAATGGTTCTCAAAAGACTCTTCCATTAGAATACAAAACACTATTCCAACCTGGCGATGTGGTTAATGGAAAAATCGCGGGTGCTGCTTACGATGCAAATGGAAAGATGATAACCAATACTGAAGGAGAACCCTATATTTCCGCTTCGCCTGATAGTAATACACTTTTAAAAGTAAAGGGAAAGTTATACATGGTGAATCATTATGAAGGAATGCCATCAAATAGTATCGGAAATATGCCAAAAACCATGATGTTAAATGCTGTGGAACAAAATAAGAAGACTGGAGAACTAACGGTAACGGATACGAACCCTATTGATTTTTCGGCTGATGGGGGAATCTGGACGCCTTGCGCAGGTTCCTTATCTCCTTGGAATACTCATTTAGGTAGTGAAGAATACGAGCCGGATGCAAGAGCACATGAAGTAAATCCTGAAAACTCTTCTGTTACTCAATTTGCTCGTAACTATTATCAAGATAATACGATGATAGGAAATCCATATCTTTACGGTCATATTCCAGAAGTAACAGTTCATCCAGGAGGGAAATCTACTGCTGTTAAACATTATAGTATGGGTCGCCTTTCATCTGAAAATGTAAAAGTCGCGCCAGATAACCGTACGGTTTATTATGGTGACGATGGAAATTATACGATGTCGTTTATGTATGTAGCAGATAAAGAAAAAGATTTATCATCAGGTACGCTTTATGCTGCAAAATGGAATCAAACGAGTGAAGAAAATGGCGGTTCTGCTGATTTAGAATGGATCAAGCTAGGCCATGCAAATGATAAAGAAATCAAAAAAATAGCTCAAACCTTGAAGTTTAGTGACATTTTTGAAACGACTGATGATGTAGAATATGCAAAAGCAAACGGGTTTACAAGAGTAAAAACTAACAGCAGTGGTGGGAAAGAAGAGTGGCTCAAGTTAAAACCTGGTATGGAAAAAGCAGCTGCTTTCCTAGAATCACGTCGCTACGGCGCTCTATTAGGAGCAACTTCAGAGTTCAATAAGATGGAAACAGTTGAGCTAAACAAGGCGGATAACAAAATTTACATGACCATGTCAACGATTGCCGGTGGAATGACAGCTAACTCTACTGATCCTGTAGACGATATTCATGTTCCTAAAGTGAATGCGGGTGGAATTTATGAACTATCGTTAACTGGGGGTCAAAAGGATCGTGAGGGTGCTACGATTAAGAGTAACTATGTAGCAAATAAAATGGATGGACTCGTATTAGGAGAAGATCTTCCTTCTAAAGATGCAAAAGGAAATACAGCAAACCCTGATAAAATTTCTAATCCTGATAATATCACATACTCTGAAAAGATGAGAACATTATTTATTGCCGAGGATGGAAACAAACACCACAATAACTACGGATGGTCTTATAATATTGATACCAAAAAACTTTCTCGTATTCTCTCTGCTCCTGCTGGAGGTGAAGTGACTGGTATACAAGCAATCGATAGCTTAAACGGATTTACGTATCTTATGGCAGGTTCTCAAAATCCAGGAAATGCAGGCTATTTATCTGGTTTACCTTCTCTTGGAGATAATCAAAAAGGTAATAATATTGAAAGAAATGATAAAGAAGATCGTAGAGACAACAAATAAGATAGATAAAAAATATACTTTACAAGCCTCTTTAAATAGGTTGTGGTGCAAAAAACATTCGCTAGAAAAATAAAGCGTTAGGTTCCCTTGTATTACTAGCTTATGAGGCTAACCCAAACAGTTGATGGATGAATTCTTTTCTACTTTGGGCAGACTTCACCTCTCGGTAAACTTGCTTCTTTTTCAGCATATGCATGACTTCTATGCCACTCAGTATGTAAGTGGCTGTACGAAATGATTTCAACCCTAACATCGAACGAACACGCTTCTTAATAAACCGGTGATCTTGTTCCACGATGTTATTTAGATATTTTATCCGCCTTATTTGGATGCCTACGGGCATCTTTTTCTCTTTCTTCAACTCTTCAATAGCCACAGGATAGGCCGGATTCTTATCGACTGTTATGACACGGGGCATTGAAACATGAAAAGACCGCAAAGCTTTCTTGAAAAAGCGTTTTGCAGCCTTATGATCTCTTGTTTTGCTTAAATAAAAATCAATCGTATTTCCTTTTGAATCAACGGCACGATATAGGTACATCCATTGACCTTTTACCTTAATATACGTTTCATCCACTCTCCAGGAATCATTGATTAGCTTAAGGTGCCGCCGTACTCGTTCATCTAGTTCAGGACCATACTGATGAACCCAACGCATAATCGTTGTATGAGCAATCGATAATCCGCGTTCTTCCATCATCTCTACTATATCACGAAAACTGAGGTTGTACCGTAGGTACCATCTCACGGTTAATAAAATAAGATCAGGTTGATAATGTTTCCATTTGAATAGATTTTGCTTTTTCATACTAATCGCATCCCCTTTTTTAGAGTACTAGTATCAGTATGTCCAAGTTTGGAAGGTTACTTGCATATATTTTTTAATTTTCGCACCAGAACCAGAGAACTTTTTACTGGACCAAAACGTTTTGGGGAAATACAAAAATCTTTAAAAGGAGTAAGCCCTCGAACTCTTTCTTTACGTTTAAAGGAACTACATGATGAGGAAATTATTACACGTAAAATATATTCAGAGATACCTCCTCATGTAGAATACTCTCTTACTGATAAAGGAAAAACGATACGTCCAATATTCGAAGCAATGAAAGAATGGGGAAATACCTGGGATGTGTTAGGTATTAGAGAAAGGGAATAAATTCTTTTTAGTTGCTAAACCTTATGTATAGCATATTCAATCTTAGTTAACGTAATCAGCGATCTAGGAATAAAAAACAGCCTGTTAAAGGCTGTTTTTCCTTTAAAAAGTTTTTTATTAGCTTAAAATATAACTTCGTTTACTTCTTTTAATGTAACAAATCTGCCACCCAGCATATTATTATGATGTTCTACTATTTTAGAAGCTGGAAGTACAGCCGTATCAAATGTGCTATGGGCATCTTTTACTAAGATATTCTCTTTATAACCTAAGCTATATGCTCTTCTACAAGTAGTATCTAAACAAAATTCAGTTTGCATGCCTGCAATAACTAATTTTCCGATTTCAAGTTCCTGAAGTTTTTTATGTAAAGTTGTTTGATAAAATGCGTCCCAAGAAGATTTTTGAATAACTGTGTCTGTTGGTAGGGGGCGAACATCCCGATGGATTTCCCATGTGACTTTTCCTTCACTAAGCATACTATCGGAACTGGGGTCTGTATGCTGTATATAGATAATTGGTATATTAGATTTGTGCGCTTTTTCTCTTAGAGAAGTAATATTTTTAAGTATTTGCTGTTCATTCCATAAAGATCCACCTTCATAAGAAAACATAATGTTTTGAACATCTACAAGCAACAAAGCCATTTTTTTACTCATTTCATTTTATCCCCCTATTAATTTTCGTGGTAAAAAATTCAAAATAATATTATATCAAATTAAAATCTTATATTATATAGCTTGAACTTACGTAATCTATCCTTCTTCGAAGTGTATATGATATGCACCAATAGAAAATATAATACTGCTTTTAGGAAGTTTATATGCTTAAATAAAATTCTTATTTTTAATTCACCAAGCTAACATAAATGTTAAAATATGTAGAAAAGAGTGGAGGAGAATTACATATGAGAAAAGATTTTAGCAATACGGCTTTAATTATTATCGATGTTCAAAGGGCTTTTGAAGATGAAAAGTGGGGGATAAGAAATAACCTAAACGCTGAAGACAATATTCAAGTGCTTTTAAAGACATGGAGAGAAAAGAAATACCCAATTATACATATTCAGCACTTATCTAATAACGACCATTCGATTTTTCATCCTAATAAACCAACCTCAGATTTTAAAGATGTTGCAGTCCCAGCTGAAAATGAACCTATCTTTAAAAAGAAAGTAAATAGTGCATTTATAGGAACTGGACTCGAAAAACATTTAAAAGAAAACCAAATAGAAAAGGTTGTAATAGTAGGGTTAACAACTCCACACTGTGTCTCAACTACTACTCGAATGAGTGGTAATTTAGGATTTGAAACGTACTTAGTATCAGATGCAACAGCTGCATTTGCAATAAAAGGGGCAGATAATACGTATTATTCAGCTGAACAAATACATAATGTTTCATTAGCTACTTTAGACAATGAGTTTGCTACAGTTTTAACCACAAAAGAATTAATCCAAAATTTAGCCGAAGAAATAAAGGCTTAATACTTTTGCTTTAACTATATACAATATACAGAGTTAGTTAACGAAACACAAATTATTGGAAAGGTCATAAAGGAGCCAGTTCCCTTATAAGGTCTTGGCTCTTTTGGGTTAATTACATTTAATTCATAGCTCAATGATGGAATACACGTATGCCTAAATGCGCCATAATCATTCCATATTCATTTGCTGCCCGTGTAACCTGTTCATCTCGTAAAGAATTGCCTGTTTGAACCACATATTTAACGCCACTCTGAGCCGCACGATCTATATTATCACGAAACGGTAAAAAAGCATCAGATGCATAAGAAACGTCTTTTAACCTTTTTAGCCATTCTTGTTTTTCACTCTTACTTAGCCTAGCAGGGACCTCTTCAAAACATCGTTTCCATTGTTCGTTTTCCATCTCAGTAATATCATCATTCAGCCATCCATCAATTGCATTATTCACTTCTACACGAGAAATGCCTTCTCTGAACTTCATGTTAAGGGCTCTTGGATGTTGTCTTAACCACCATTTATCAGCTTTTTCAGCTGCCAACCTTGTACAATGAATACGGGACTGTTGTCCAGCACCAATTCCAATCGTTTGGCCATCTAAGACGAAGCAAATAGAGTTTGATTGTGTATATTTCAATGTAATAAGAGCAACAAGAAGGTCCCTCTTTGCATTATCAGGCATAACAGATTGAGTCGTAACAATATGATTAAAAACTTCTTTCCCAATCTGTACCTCATTTCTTTCTTGTTCTAAAGTAATTCCAAATACCGTTCTTTTTTCAATTGGATCTGGTACATAGTTTGGATCAATCTCTAAGATTAAATATTTTCCTTTCTTTTTCTGCTTTAAAATCTCTAGTGCTTCTTGAGTGTAGCTTGGTGCAACAATCATATCAGAAACCTCTGTTTTGAGGAGATTAGCTGCAGTTATATCCACTTCATCACTAAAAGCAGCACAATCTCCAAACGAAGACATCCTATCTGTTCCACGCGCTCTTGTATAAGCAATAGCTAAAGGAGAGAGATCTACGCCTTCAACAAAATAGGATTCAGCAAGTGTCTCATTTAGTGGAGAGTACACAGCTGCGCCTGCTGGACTTACGTGTTTAAAAGATGCAGCTGCAGGTTGACCAGTAGCCTGTCGAAGCTCCCGGACCAGTTGAAAAGCGTTTAATGCATCTAGAAAGTTAATATAACTGGCTTCTCCATTTAAGATTTTAATAGGTGTGTTCTCAGCATTTTGAACTTTGGCTTTACTTTGATTTGGATTCATCCCGTATCGTCAACAAATTTCTTTCACTTAAAAATCTCCTTTCTAAATAAAAAAAGTATTTGAACATATGTTCAAATACTTTGCCCAGGCGTACGGCCGTTATCTATGTGCTTCCTCATGGTCCTCCATGTTTACGCCAGTAACACATAGTCTGTTTTATAAGAAAATTTTACATAATAATATCAATTTTAACAATATATTTAGCCAAATTTTTCTTTTTTTAATAATATATCATATACAGAGCTAGTTTCCATAAATAAATATTAAATAAGCCGTAGTCAGAATAGCAATACATATATGTCCTCTAAAAAACTCCAAATGTTATTTTACATTTTTTTCATATGAAATTATTGACTTTATTGGTACCTAGTACTAATATCAATTTATATATATTGGTATAAAAGAAAGGTGACTTTAATGAAATCAACTGCACGTATTACAGCAATAGGTACATACATACCTGAAAAAAGACTTACGAATGATGATTTAGAAAGAATTGTTGATACAAATGATGAATGGATTGTGCAGCGAACGGGCATGAGGGAAAGAAGAGTTGCAGGTGAAAACGAATATTCTTCTGACTTAGCTATTAAAGCCATTGAAAACTTAGTCGAGCAATATCAGAAAGAGTTGATTGATGTAGATTGTATTGTTGTTTCAACAACAACGCCTGACTATGCGTTTCCAAGTGTAGCCACTCAGATACAAGACTATTTCGACATTCCTCAAACAGGTGCTCTAGACTTCAACGCTACTTGTGCTGGCTTTACGTATGGATTACATATGGCAAACGGGTTTATTACATCTGGACTTCATCAGAAAGTTTTAGTCGTTACTGCAGAAACTTTATCAAAGGTTACAGATTATACAGATCGGACTACTTGCGTCTTATTTGGGGATGGAGCTGCGGCTGTTTTAGTGGAAAAAGACGCAGAGCATCCAAGCTTTATAGCTACTCACATTGGGACAAACGGAAAAGGAGGTAAACATGTATACCGTACGAATTTATCTACTACTATGCATGGACAACCTTTAAGTTCTAGTGGCAAGATGGTTCAAAACGGAAGAGAAGTGTATAAGTGGGCATCCCGAACAATTCCCTTAGGCATAGCAGAGTTATTAGAACAAGCAAATCTACAAAAGGATAAAGTGAATTGGTTTGTTCCACACAGTGCCAACTTACGAATGATTGAATCAATATGTGAAAGATCAGACTTTTCGCTAGATAAAACGTTAACTAGTGTCGAGTATATGGGAAATACCTCATCTGTTTCGATTCCATTAGCGTTACAAATAGGTATAAGTGAAGGTAAGTTGAAAAACGGAGATATCCTCTTACTTTATGGATTTGGAGGAGGTCTTACACATGCAGGACATATTATTAAATGGGATTTAACAAAGTAGTAATAATTCATGAAAAGCTCTTTTTTACTAATTAAAAGCTTTTCATTCTTCTATAAATTCATTATAAGTTAACATAAAACGTATTATGGGAAATTACATGCTGAAAATCTTTTTTGTTAAGAAAAAATTCATATCTATTAATAAATTAGTAAATATTATCCAAGAGGTGATATTTTGGATAAGAATAAATTAAAGCTTACATCTTCCGAAATAGGAACACTATGGGGAGAATATGTAAACGGAACGATGACAGATGTAGTAAATAGATATATGTTCTCTATTATTGAAGATGAGTCAATAAAGGCCATTTTTGAAGGTGCTATCAGAACCTTCGCAAAACAAAAAAACAAATTGTAGCTTTTATAGAAAACGAAGGGTTTCCAGTTCCAATTGGATTTACTGAGTCTGACCTTAATAAAAATACCAAGAGGTTGTTCACCGACATATTCTGCTTGAATTATTTACATATCATGACGTTACATGGCTTACTAGGACACACAACCTCATTAGGTGTTTCTGTCAGAGAAGACTTACGCCACTTTTACGATTCCTGTGATAATGATGCAAAAAGGATGTATCATCAAACGATTGAATTATTACTTGAAAAAGGGGATTTTCAGAGGGACCCTTATTTTTATCCTGCTGCGAATCCTGAATATATCTCTAGCCAGGATTTTACGGATGGTTTTTTCGGAAAAGGCAGACGTTTAACGGCAATAGAAATCATAAGTATTTCGTTCAACCTTAAAAAAAGCATTATGGCTAAAACTCTTTCTATTGGATTTAGTCAGGTCGCTCAATCAAAAGAAGTAAGAAAGTTTTTAGAGGATTCTGAGAAAACAGCTGATGATCAAATACAATCCTTTTCAAAAGTAATGCACGCAGATAATTTACCCGTCCCTAAATCATGGGAGACAGAAGTAACAACTTCAACAGACTCTCCTTTTTCTGATAAATTAATGATGTATCATATTGGTTTCTTATTCCAAGCTGCACAAGCGTATCACGGAACAGGTTTAGCATCATCCATGCGAACAGATCTTGTAACAATTTATGAAAGCACCATTCTCAAAAATCTAATGGTGACAAAGAGATGGTTTAACATTATGGTGAAAAATAAATGGTTAGAACAACCACCACTTGCTCCTAACAGAAAAGAGATTGCAAAAGAAAAATGAAGTATTCATTTCTAGTTAACATAACGGACTTTATCGGAAACCATAAACAAATAGCAGCTTAATTCAAGCTGCTATTTGTTATACATACTTTTCCTTTATCTGAGCATTCTACTTAAGAAAAGCTAAAATATTCACTCTAATATATAAAGGTGGATTCATATAAATGAATGGTAATAAAGTCTTTCTTACAATTTTAGGTGTTTATGCTATTCCCTTTGCTATTATCTTTTTTACCGATTGTTTAGTTCGGACAAATAGTAAAAAGTAATTTATACTCTTGCTGGATAATAAATAGTATTTTGAACAAACTACTCAAGATACGTGAGGTATCACTCTTAAACCCTTGATACGTTACAGAAAAAACTACCTCCACCCATAAGGTAGTTTTTTCTGTTTTTACACTGTATAGGATATACAAAGGTAGTTGACATAATGTCTCTTAAAGGAACCAAGCAAGTAAAAGAACCCTTGGGGCAGTAGGATTCCATCAAGGATTCTCTTTCTGGAATATGCAGCTTTTTATACATCCTTGATATAATGGGCTTTCCTTGGATAATTAGATAAGATTTGATGTATAAAAAGCGCACGTTTTATTCATATGCTGGCTCTCCTAAAAAATAGTCTTTTTAGTCAAAACAACAAATAATGTAAAAAAGATCAATTTATGTTAAAATAAAAACAACGCCATTTAGACGTTGTTTTTTTATTAAGTACAATTGGCAATGATATTAGATATACCAAAGAAATCTAATAGAGCATCTCTGATATCTGCTTTTAAGCCGGAACCAATTGAATTAACTGCTCTTTTCACGGCTGTTGATTTAGAATTCCCATAAGATCTATAAAGTTTATAACTCTTATAGAACGCTTGAACAAATTTCGATGTTCCACCTAATGCTTTAATTGCTTTTTTAACTTTTAAAATTTTAGCTGCTGGGAACCCAGTTGTTAATAGAGCCATACCAACTGCGCCAATACAACCAGATGTACTAAAGAATGGCGTAATTTCTGGTTTTTGTGTTGCTAGCTTGATAATTCCATCTTCTAGAACAAGATTCATTCCAGTTTGTTCTCTGAGCCATTGAACTGTCTGCTCTTCTCCTTGTTCTACAACTTCATCTGGAATATTCTCTATAGCAGATAAAACTGTTTCTACTTGATCAAAGTCTTCATTTTCAAATGTGGCATCTTCAGGATTTTCAGTTTCTTCAGCACTTGCTATTGAAACAAGTCCTAAAGAAGAGAATGCTAACGTAAAAGCAGTTAACATAAGGATAATTTTTTTCTTAACAAATGACATAAATGGTACTCCCTTCCTTAAATTCCATTACTAATATATCATATAATGGATATTTATGGCTAGATAAAATACATAAAATAGAAATTAATAGTTTAGGAGTGATTAAATGAAAAAAAGTTATTCTTTCATAGCTGGATTATTTATAATTCTTTCTCTACTAGTAAATCTCATATGGAGAGGTGAATCCTGGCCAGGATACTTTACCTTTGCTTTGTTCTTAATATTATTAGTATTATTCTTTATAAATAAGAAGGCCAATAATAACAATTAGAAAGGACTATCCAATGGATAGCCCTTTCTAATTTATCTCTCAAGTTCTTCCTCTTTCTTTTTATTTCACTAATGAAATCTATTTCATCCTCTCGACATTCTTATCAATCCAATCCAATGCTTTTTCCTTCCAAACCTTCAATATCTTATTCTCTTCTCTTAATTCACGAACCTGCTGATTCACTTTATCAAACTCTTCTTTTGGCACATAATTCTTTATATAACCAAGATTCATCTTCGTTAAGCTCTCATTCACTTCTTTTGCCTGTACAAGCTCTTTTTTTGTTTTCTCATGTCCTCTGCTTCTCAATCGTTAGATCATTGCTAAGAGAGCTTATATCTCTTTTCTAATTCTTGATTAGAAGCATAACTAAGTATGTTATCAATTGTCTATTTGCAATTACCATATTGTATAAAAGAAATCTATCATCTTAATCGTTCGCTTAAGTCTTAAAATTAATTACGAACGTTTTCTGAAAACAACCCACTTTTACGAACGATTTTAATGGAACAAAAGGGAGAGAAATATTATAATCAAATATTTCTCTCCCTTTTGTTAGAATAGACTAGAACCTTGTATAATCTCTCTTGTAGAAAGAAGGGATGCTTCATAAATATTACTGCTAGTCTTCTTTAAAAACGCTTGAACAACTTCATAACCTACAACATATCTAGCATTAAAAGATAAACCTACTGGTTGATATCCCTCCTGCTTAGCAATTTCAAGAAACTAGATTCTCTATGTTTATAAGCAATGTTTTTGCACTAAAACTGGATATAAGATTAGTTTACCAATTTTATAGAGTACATGTATTCTTAACTGGCTAATATTAATTGAATTTCTTTGTGTGTTAATATTTGTGTATTCTTAAATGCCCTCCATTTATCTAACATCGCAAGATACTTTATCTTCATTATTTTATGTGAGGTAAAATCTTCATGCCTTTTATTCTGATTAATTATATGAAATTCTTTCATTTCACTAATCAAATAATTAGCGCATATTAAATATTGCATTTCATTATTTCTATTAAATCCAGGGAATATAAATTTGTTCTTATTTAAATCTTTTTTATTTTCTAGTTTTTGATACGAAGAAATTAAATGGGTATACATTTTTAATATTTCCAAGACTAATTCATAAGTTTCCTGTGACTTATCACTTTGCAACCACTCCTGAATATTGTTAATACCACAGTCAAATCCTTGTTCTAAGATTACTCTTAAAGGTTTATATATACGTAAATCTTCAGGGTATAATTTTTCAAGAATTTTAAACTGATTAATTAATGAAATTTGTTCAAACGTTGTAATCTTCATGATTCTCCTTTACGGTATTTAAAATTAACACTAATCTTTTTTTAAAAAGAATTCATTTTAGGGTAATTAATTAAATTTCTATTTCCATATTTTTCAGTTCTTTTAAAATTACCTTTAGGCCTTTAGGGCTTAAAGCAATGCTTTCATTTTTAAAGGTAATATTTTGTTCTGAGATTTCACCAGTTATTATGCATGCTGGAATGGGTGAGTACTTCCTTAAAACAATATTTTTTTCATCAAGAAGAATTTCAATAGGATCATCTATGCTAAGTTCTAAAAGTTTTCTTAATGGTTTAGGAAGAACAATTCGACCCTCTTTGTCCAATTTTCTAACAACGCCAGTACTTTTCATAAAAACTCCTTCGATTTCCTTTTTATCTATATCTTAATTATTATACTTTTCTTCTATATACTAATAAGATTAAAGAACTTAAAATACTAATTGAAATAAAAAAATATAACAAAAGGCTTGGTAGAGCATTTGTATCAACTAAATTTAATAAATTTAGAACAATTAAAATAGATATTGAAATATAGAAAGCTCCTAACGTATAGCTGTTAGTTTTGCTTTGAATTATTATTCCCCGTTCGTCTTGGCCTTCCGGACTAGACTGAAATTTGACATTATACATATAACTGAACATGCCTAATGTAATTAATAAAAGTTTCAAAACTAACATTCAATCACTCCTTTTCATATTCAAATACTTCAGTTAAAGGTTTATTAAAAGCATTAGCAATTTTAAAACCAAGTATCAAAGAGGGATTATATTTATTTTTTTCTAGAGAAGCAATTGTTTGCCTGCTAACTCCTACTTGATCAGCTAATTGCTGTTGAGTCCAAGATTTTTCTACTCTACAGACAGCAAGTTTATTATGTAACATTAATACCACCTCTTGATTTTTATAATAGTATATTTTTTACAATTTGTAAACTATTTATAACAAAATGTAAAAAATAATTTACAAAAAAAAAAAAAACAGCACTAAAGTGCTGTTTTCGCTTAATAATTCCAATGAATAGTTAATTAAGTGTCAATATCGATGGGACCACTTTTGGGGTGGCTAATCGTAATAATTGATAACCTATACCTGAAAGTCCAAGCATCATACCTGGCAATTCCACGTGGCCATTAACTCCTGTTTTATATTGACCATGTTCCTTATAGTAATTTATTACGTTCATTCCAATAGATTGAGCTAATTCATATAAGTCAGGCCTACTAAGTGCTTGACTAGCCTGTAAGAGTAGTTCAGAGTTACCTAAATCTCCATGACACAGGGAGTGACTTTTTCCCATGCCCATTTCTAAAGTAGTTTTAATTCCTGTTTCAATATCTGCTATAATATCTGATTTTTTTAAAAATGGTAAATACATAATTCTACTTAGGCCTATACCAGCTGAGCCATGGCACCATGTTGCCGAATGTTCATTACAATTATAATCTGAACATCTAAGATCTTTCCAATTACGCGCATCTTCATCAAATAATGATTGATCATATTTTATCGCGTCAATTGCAATATCATAAAATGATTGATTGTTTGTAAAATGATATAACCTTAATAAAGACCAAGCTATGCCACTTGTACCATGAGAAAAACCTCCCAATGGTTTTGGGTCTGTAACACTTGGCCACCCAGTGCCTTCAGGGGTGACAACTTTATTTTCCACTAAGTGCTCGCCACATAGTATAGCTATATGAAGAGCTTGTTCATTTTGTGTTTGTTCATATAGATTTAATAATATTTGTATGGTACCAGCACTTCCACCTAATAAATCAAAGAGTTTGTCCTCCTTAACATTTAGTTGAATATTAGAAAGTACTTTTTCTATATACTCTTTTCTTTCTTGATTCTCTCCATATATCTTATTAAAGTGAGAGAGCATATAAAGGTTCGATGCCTTCCCATAAAATGCACTAATTAAACTTTTGTCATTCACTGGAGCAAGTAAAATACTTCTTTCAACTTTCTTAGCTAAATCATGGTATTTTTGTTCATTTGTAACTTTACCTAAATAGGCTAAAAATAATCCAATACCACTTAAACCATTATAAAGACCTTTATCTAAAGCAGAAACTTGCCATTGACCATAATAGTTCGTCTCTAATCCAATCCATGAAACGTCACCATAACTACTATAGATAGCGCTTTTTTCTAGATTATCGCCAATTTTTTTAGCTTCATTTATCATCTTTTCTGTATCTAACTTTTCTCTATATGTTTTTATATAATTGCCTACATTATAGGCCTCTTGTATTTTTTCATGTTTTGGATTATTTGTAATTAGAGATGCTTCAATCCATTTAACCTGTTTATTGATATCTTCTATAGAAAAGTTTTGTATCTTTTCAATACATGCATCATAACTAGTTTTTTCATAGTAGTTTGATATTATATCATCGTTACTTGAAACTAAATCATAACTACTAGGTTTAGTTACAAACATAGGGATATCACCTTCAGCTAGGCTCTCAATTTCGTATGGAATAGGACGTCTATCTAAAACAGTAAACCATAATCGGTCTAATAGTTTTTCTTTATCTAACCAATCTTTCATATAGTTTGGATGATTGGCTTCTAATAAAAAATTACCATAGTATTGAGTTGGACGATTTACAATCCTAATTTCTACATCTTTAAACGAAGTTAGAGGACCATGTTCAACAAGCAAATCACCTTTATTTTCTATAATTATATTAGCTGCTTCTTTAAAACCTTTGACAATGTGCTCTACAAAGTCTCCAGCAGGAGCCAATTTATTGTGAAGCTTAGGAACATTTTGTGTATGTAATCCTGTCATTGCAGTTTTACGGACAAATCTGATTTCATCACTTCCGTCATTTTCTACCTGTAGTAGAGGAATAGGAAGTTCCTGATTCTCACCACTTACTCCACTAATATCAACGCCTCGGCCATCAACAGCTTTATAAAATAACATTGGTAAAAGGGCCGTTCCTAAAACTGAATTTACTGCCTCTAATTTTGCCTTAACCTCAGCTGTTTCTGGTATCTTTAAATCTGGAACATGATGAAAGAGTGTTTCTAAATCAATTAACAGGGGATACTCACCATTTGCCATTACGTTTTCATGATGAAAATCAGTGCCATTTAAAATATATATGACAGCTAAATATCCACCTAATCTTTTGTAATAGTTCTCAACTTGTTCTTTTGTTTGACACTCTTCAGGTATTATACACTCTTCCCAGGTATAGCTTCCTTGGTCAATTGATCTATAGCTTTTTAAGGTCGAAGTAAATCCTTTTTGGTTCATCCACTCTAATAAATTATTAAAATGTTTAACAATGGCTAATGACTTAGGTTTATATATAATTTCTTTATCGTTTTCAAATTTTAACCTCATGACAGTTCGCCCTTTTTGATGAGAATCACCTATCCCAGCTGAAAGGCTTGTTAAACGAATCGTATCTTCAATAAAAGAATTTTTAATTTTTTCATAGTCTTTTTGATATCGATTTAAAAATTCAATAACGACATCATAGTAATACATTGTTTTAGTCATTAAAGCCCTAGCTAAAACAGGGTACTCTTGGTAAATAAACTCAATCGATTGACTTGGTAATAATTTTTTATGTATGAAAGATTCATACCTTTGTTCAGGTGTTGTTCCCTCTAGTTCATTTAGTTTTTTAGCTATATGTAATTCTAATACAATAGTTCGTGCGCCTATGTTATTTAAACCTTGAATTAAATTATGTATAAGTGAACTTAATAATGCTTCTTGAACTATCATTTTATTAAGATCTGAATGGATACCTAAATATTTACTCAGTTTTTCTTTAAACCAGAGACAAAAAGGACGAAATGCTAAACTAATATCTAATTGTTTAAAAGGTTCAATTGGATATTGGCGATTTAATTCTAGTGCCTGTTCTACATATTTTATCCATTGAGGACGAAACTTTTTATCTATGTTGTTTATCCATTGATCATCATCAGATACTTTCAGTACTTTGCAAAATTCATCAGAGGTTAATCCATAACTACTTAATTTTTCTTCTAGTTTTTCATCACTCAATAAACTATTAGCTTTCCAACTCTTTAATATATTGTTAATTTCTTTTTCAGTAATATGTATTTTATTCAAATCATAATTAGTCTGTTTGAAAAGATCATAGCGTTCTTTTACAGATAATGCTTTGTAAAAGTATTGGGCATTTATTGACTTGGAATTTGGATAAGTAATGTTCATTATAAACTAGTCCCCTTTTTGAATTTTTAGAAGATGAAAGCATAAGAAATAAATTTCTTATGCTTTCATCTAATCTTAATTGAAAAGTATAATTAGCAAAGCAACTTTGAAAGTGCAATTCCCAGAGTAATGCCTCCGCCAATAGCACAAGCAGGAGTAGTCTCAGGTTGAACGTCGCCGCCGCCATACACGCGAGCTAGTTCTTCTTCAGATACTTCTACCATAGCTGTGCCAGCAGGATGGTTCATCTTTAATTCCTCAATTACTTGATTGCGATTCATTTAAAATTCCTCCTTTTATTTTAAAATTAACAAATTGCTTTAGAAAGATAATAACCGCCAATTAATCCTGCAGTTACACAAAGAGGGCTAGTTTCAGGTTGAACGTCACCGCCGCCATACACGCGAGCTAGTTCTTCTTCAGATACTTCTACCATAGCTGTGCCAGCAGGATGGTTCATCTTTAATTCCTCAATTACTTGATTGCGATTCATTTAAAATTCCTCCTTTTATCTTAAAATTAACAAATTGCTTTAGAAAGATAATAACCGCCAATTAATCCTGCAGTTACACAAAGAGGGCTAGTTTCAGGTTGAACGTCACCGCCGTCATACACACGAGTTAGTTCTTCTTCAGATACTTCTACCATAGCTGTGCCAGCAGGATGGTTCATCTTTGATTCCTCAATTACTTGATCGCGGCTCATTTAAAGACCATCTTTCTTTAATTACAATAGACCTCTAACATTTCCAAAGTGAAAGTGTAACCCCAATTACTACTCCACCCGTATATAAACAAGCAGTAGTAGTTTCAGGTTGAACGTCACCGCCGCCGTATACGCGAGTTAGTTCTTCTTCAGATACTTCTACCATAGCTGTACCAGCAGGATGATTCATCTTTAATTCTTCAATTACTTGATTGCGATTCATTTAAAGTTCCTCCTTTTATTTTAAAATTAACAAACTGCTTTAGAGATTTTAATCCCAATAATAATGCCTCCAGCTACGCAAAGAGGGCTAGTTTCAGGTTGAACGTCACCGCCGCCATACACACGAGTTAGTTCTTCTTCAGATACTTCTACCATAGCTGTGCCAGCAGGATGATTCATCTTTAATTCTTCAATTACTTGATTGCGATTCATTTAAAGTTCCTCCCCTTTTATCATTGGAAATAGTTTTTAAGGTCTAAATTGAATTGATTTGAATTTTTTAACAATTTAATTTAGATGGTACATACAAGGTAAGAATTGTTAATGGTGTAATAACCGTATTAGTTTCAGGTTGAACATCACTGCCGCCATACACGCGAGTTAGTTCTTCTTCAGATACTTCCACCATAGCTGTGCCAGCAGGATGGTTCATCTTTAATTCCTCAACTATTTGATTGCGATTCAAAATACTCACCTCTTATCTATGTAAACTATTTACAGTTAGATTCTACAAAAAAAATAAAAAGGATATAACTTCGCAAAATGGCGTATTTTTGTAAAAAAAGTATAAAAAATGTAAAAAAAGATGAATTTAGGATAATATGATGATAGAATTCTAACTATTCAAGTCGAATTAAACCCGAAAATGTATTTTATTGTAAAAATATAGACAAAAAGAAATGATTCATTATCCATGAAAGGATGTGATAATGACTTTTCCAACCCATAAAAGTCATATAAATAGCGCTTAAAAGATAATGATTGTCATTATATCTAATTTAACAAGCTTAAATATTAAGATTTAGATGGGAGAAAATATAATGAAGATACTGTTAAGTAAACGAGAGAAGGAAATTTCTATACTTATTGCTAAAGGTTATAAAGATCATGAAATATCAGAGGCGCTGTTTATTAGCAGGAGAAGAGTAGGAGAAATAATTTTAAATATCAAGACAAAATATAAATTAAATTCTCGAGTGAGTATAGGGATACTGGTTTATCATTTTGGGTGGCTAAGTATAAACGAAGTTGTAAGGGATGGAGGTGGTAGGATTGTTCAGCAAGAAAAAAACTCCATACATTGAACAAATGGAGCATAGTGAATGTGGATTAGCATGTATAGCTATGATATTAAATTATCATAGTTATCAAATTAGTCTTGCAGAAATTCGCGATCAATTTGGAGCATCTAAAAAGGGTACTTCTTTACATAACTTAATTGAAATAAGCAACTTTTATAAAGTCAATGGAAAGGTGTTTAAAGCTGAAAAAGTAGAACGTTCCATGATTGATTCTCCAATTGTGGTTTTTTGGGAAAGCAAGCACTATATAATATTAGAAAAAATTAACAAAAACAATAAAAAGTTTACTATTATTGACCCTGCTCATGGTAAAAGATCTATCACTGATAAAGAGTTTTATGAAAAATACTCTGGTTATATTTTAACCTTCACATTATCCAAAGACTTTATAAAGAGAAAAAAACAATCTAAAACAAACTTTTTGTGGAGCCATATAATAAAGCAAAAAAAAGTTTTATTCACTGTACTGTTAGCATCTTTTATCTTGCAAGGTTTTGGAATGGTTATTCCCAAAATTACTCAGTGGATCACTGATAGCGTTATCTTAAAAGAACAAACAAACTATATAAATTTAATTGGTGTTATGGTGTTAATTATATATCTCTTTTATCAATTATTTTCTATTGCTAGAGGTTATATGATTGCTAGACTTCAGACTTTAATAGATTCTTCGTTAATGTCAACTTTCATAGCTAAGTTATTTAATTTACCATATTCTTTTTTTGAAACTAGAACAAGTGGCGATCTTATATACCGTGCCAATTCTAATACGTTGATTAGACAAATATTATCTTCAAGAGTTATTGCTTTGGTAATTGATACTATCTTAATTATTGGATATGCTGCTATGATGTTCTATATCAAATGGCAACTAACATTAATCGTACTAGGACTAAGTATACTTATTGTTACCACTATGTTGTTAAGTACAAGAATAATAAGGAATCTCTCTGATAAAAACTTGTTAATTCAAACCAAAACCCAAAGTTATTTAACGGAGAGTATCTATGGAATATGTGATGTAAAAGTCTTAGGAGCAGAGGAAAAAATTTTCAAAACTTGGTTTCAATTATTTAAACAACACCTCAAGATATCGCAAAAACAAAGTTTTATAACATCCAGCTTAGAGTCACTGGGCATAGGTATTCAATTTATTACTCCCCTTTTTCTATTATGGGTTGGAATTAACATGGTAATAAGTCGGGAGATATCCTTAGGTGAACTTTTAGCTTTTAACTCACTTGCAGCTTCTTTCATAGTTCCCATTGTGTCTATGGGAACAACTTATTCTCAGTTATTGTTACTAGGTTCTTATATGCAGAGACTCCAAGACGTAGTTGAAACTAAATCTGAAAATTCGAACACAGAAGAGATTAAAGATTTTAAGGGATATATAGAGTTCAAAGATGTTTCTTTTAAATATGAATATTTTGGAAAAAATGTTCTTTCATCAATTGATCTTACTATTAAACCAGGTGAGAGAGTTGCAATAGTAGGAGCTTCAGGGTCTGGAAAAAGTTCTCTCGCCAAATTATTACTTGGCTTAAACCTGCCTACAGAAGGTAGCCTCACTTACGATGGACAAGATATTAAAAATTTAAATCTCCAATCTATACGTAGAAGGATTGGAGCTGTTCTTCAAGAAACCAGGTTATTTCACGGAAGTATATTGGAAAATATTGAATTGTTAAGTGAAGAAAAATCTTTAGATAATATTATAGAAATAGCAAAGACTGCTGATATTCATGAAGATATCCTTAAGCAACCTATGGGCTACTATACAATGATTTCAGAAGGTGGAAACAATTTTTCAGGTGGACAGAGACAGCGCTTGCTTTTAGCAAGAGCATTAATGAAAAAACCAAAATTATTGATTTTGGATGAAGCAACTTCTGCATTGGACAACTTATCAGAAGCTCGAATTCAAGAAAATTTACAAAAATTAAATTGCACTCAAATTATTATTGCCCACAGACTTTCTACAGTCATAAATGCTGATCGTATTTTAGTAATGCATGATGGAGAAATCATTGAATCAGGTACTCATGAAGAATTACTAGATAAAATGGGATATTACTATAGCTTATACTACGGTGAGAAGGAGAAAATGAATGAAAAAATTAGTATTTAAGGTGTTAGCAGTAGCTTTTATAGTAGTAGCACTTAGCATAACTTCCTTTTCTAATTATACATTTGCAAAAGATGATAGTGCATATTTAATAGTGTTTAAAGATAATCAAATTCCAAATGAAGCTAAAAACATTTTGCACAACAAATATTCAAACTTAAAGACAACATCCATGTCTGAAATAGGAACTATTAAACTTGAAAAAACAAATGGCGACATGCAAAATCAAGCAATACAGGAATTAAGAAAAAGCCTCCATGATAAAATTGAATACATTAGCAAGGAAAATAAGTTGTATTTACCCCAAAATGTAAAATTAAAAAAAGATGACATTTTAAAGACAAGCTTTAATTCTAGTAATAAAAAAACCTCAATCTTCAAAAATAGTCTAACGAATGACATACAAGATGGGGAATTATCGAAAATTCTTGGCTGGGATACAGATAAAATTACAGAACAAGGAAAAAGTTATGCAAAACAATCTGGAAATCATGATATTAAAATTGCCCTTGTAGATAGTGGCATAGATTTTAACCATCCAGATTTAAAGAACAACATTTTATCAAAAGGTAGATCTTTTGTGCCTAACGTTGATAATACAGAGGATCATATGGGCCATGGAACAATGACTGCTGGATCAATAGCTGCTAATGGTAAAATGTTAGGGGTTGGTCCTCACTTAGGAATTATTCCATACAAAGTAATGGATAACTGGGTTGATGGGGCAGAATCAGCTTGGGTAATTCAAGCTATTATTGCAGCTGCTAACGACAACGTAGATATTATTAATTTGAGTTTAGGAACCTATAAATCGTTGAATAAAGAGGAAGATTCAGCAATAGTTGAAGGTTACTCGAGAGCATTGAAGTATGCTCATAAAAAAGGATCAATTATTGTGGCTAGTGCAGGGAATGAAGGTTATGAGACTAGCAATCCTTCAAATTTAGCAAAACAAATGGGGTTAGAAGGAGATAAGCAAATACATCTACCTGGTAGCGCTTCTAACTATCTAATAAATGTTTCTGCAACTAACAAAAATGATAAGTTGAGTTCGTATTCTAACTATGGGGGTATTACTTTAGCTGCTCCGGGAGGAGATTACGGTGAGGAATGGGAAACAAATGGTATTGATCCGTCAGAGTTAGTTTTAGTAACCTATCCTACTAGTTTACCCCAGCCCTATATTAGTCAAGTTTTAAATCTGCCTGAAGGTTACACCCTAAGTGCAGGAACAAGCTTAGCAGCTCCAAAAGTATCCGGAGCGATTGGGGTATTGTTAGCAGAAAGTAAGGAGAAAGGCTATCGTGAATTGTCTACAAATAAAATAGAGAAGATTTTAAGAAAAAGTTCAGTTGATCTAGGAGCTAAAGGAAAAGATCTTCAATTTGGATATGGTCGATTAGACCTTAATAAAGCCCTAGATTTAGTTAAGTAAATAAAATACACATTTGCCTAAGCAAATGTGTATTTTTAATTTGAAATGAAGTTAAGTTGTTATTTAGATATTAAATGTTAAATTTTATATAAATTATTATAATAATCCCTAAAATAAGATGAATGATATGTTAAAATTTTCTTATATTATCTTATACAATTGCTTGTTAAAGCAGTTTACTTATATTCATAGAAATGTTGATTTCAACATGGATAATTATTTAAAAAAGTTTTTTTAAATACATACATTAAGATATTAAGAGTAATTATAAAGATAGCAACATTACTTATTTATAAATAATTTCTTAAATTACACAATATATATTTTAAGTTAGGAGTCAGTTAAATGGGGTTATTAAGTATAAAGAATTTAGAAAAAAGTATCGGTAATAACATTTTGTTTCAAAATATAGATTTAGAAATTAACAAGGGAGAAATTGTTGGGCTTAAGTGCAATAACGAACTAGGCAATCAATTTATAAAAATGTTAATTGGAAAGTTATCGATATCAGATGGTGAGATATTACTTAAAAGTGTTCCTTTAAATATTAATTTTAAAAGCCTTTGTAAGAACGTTGGAATAGCTTTTTTAGATGAGGTATTTTATGAACGCCTTAATTTAAAGCAATATCTAACGTTCTTTAGTCAACTTTACCAAGTCGATGCAGACATTGATTATTTACTTAAACAAGTGGGTCTGATAGAGAAGAAAAAGGTAAAAATTAAAAATTTAACTTTTTCTGAAAAGAAGCGCCTACAGGTTGCTAGGGTTATTTTACCACAACCCGAATTAATCATATTTGAAGAGCCTAATCAAAATGTAGATATAGAAAGTAAAATAATTATTCAAAGGGTGATTGCAGAATTAAGAAAAAAAGATATTGCTATTCTAATAATAACTAATTACTTCGAAAATGCTATTACCTTAACTAATAATGTGTATACCTTAGAGAGAAATGGTTTAAAAAAGATTGAAGTTGTAGATGAAAATTCCGAGGATAATCAAAAATTAATAATCAAAAATTTTGAAAGGGAAGTAAATACTACAGAATCATGTTTCGAAAATAATCAAACCACCTTGGAAAATGGGCCATCTAAACAGGAATTCCAGTTAGATGGTTCATTGAAAAAAGAAAAATCTCCCTTAAGTATGCAAGTTCGATTTGAGAAGATTCCTGCAAAAGTAAATGAAAAAATTATTTTATTTGATCCAACTGAAATTTCATTTATTGAAAGTAACGAAGGAGTCTCAAATTTACATGTTAATGGAGAAGTATTTCCATGCTCATATACCCTAAATGAGCTATTCAAGCGTCTGCAGATATTTGGTTTTTTTCGATGCCATCGCTCTTACATAGTTAATTTACAAAGAGTCAGAGAAGTAATTACTTGGACACGTAATAGTTATAGTCTAATTCTTGATGATTCTAAAAAAAGCTCAATACCTTTATCAAAAGGTAATTTAAGTGAACTCAAAGAAATTATTGGAATTTAACATAGACTCAAATCATTATCTATACCCATATTTGACGCCTTTAGGGGAAATGCCGATTCAACCAGCCTAAAAATGATTCGTTTCATCGTTATATATACTCTTTTTAGGTGGATTTTGATGCAAATAACTACGTTCGTAGGTAAACTCAATTTTGTGAGGCAATCTAATTTATATTTTTACTAAGGGGATGTGGGCATGGAAAATATAATAGAAGTTAGAAACTTAACTAAAGCATTTAGCAATAAAGTGGTTTTAAAAGATGTTAATTTTGAAGTTAAGAAAGGTGAAACATTTGGATTTTTAGGGCCAAGTGGTTCGGGAAAAACCACAACTATTAAAATATTAACTTCACAGTTACTACGTACCACAGGTGAAGTTAATATTTTTAATCTACCTTTAGAAACACAAAAAAATCATGATTATTTAAAAAAGGTTGGAATCTTAACTGATAACAGTACTCTTTATGATCGCCTTTCCATTTACGATAATCTTCTCTTATACTGTAACTTATATGGGGTAAATAAGAAACGTATTGATGAAGTATTAGAAGATGTAAATCTCGTGAAAGAGAAAAAGACAGTGGTACAAAAACTTTCTAAAGGGATGAAACAACGCGTTGTGTTAGCTCGCGCTCTACTTCATAAGCCAGAAGTTTTATTCTTAGATGAACCCACCTCTGCGCTTGATCCAGTTAATACTAAACATATATACGAAGGACTGAAAAAATTAAACAAAGAAGGTACCACTATCTTTTTAACTACTCATGATATGCTGGAAGCTGAAGAATTATGCGATAGAGTAGCGTTTCTACATCAAGGAAAAATAAAGTTATTAGATACTCCACAGAATTTGCGTTTACAATTCAGTAAGGGTTCTATTTCTCTCATCCTTAAGGGTGGAAAAGCGATTACAGTAGAAAATGATGAACAGGGTGCAAAACAAATTAGTAATTATATGATTAATGGCGAATTACTTTCTATACATTCAAATGAACCAACTTTGGGAGATATTTTTGTTCAATTAACAGGGAGTGAATTATAATGGCTTTTTCTTTAAAAAGAGTAAACGCGATATTACTTAAGGATTGGAAAGACCTTCTAAAAAACTCATATATTATTTTCACTTTAGCTTTTCCGTTAATATTTGCTGTAATTATAGGTAAATATGATGATGGGGGTATTTTTATTACATTTCCAATCAATTTTGCACTTGTAATTTCGGGATGCTTTGTCCAGGCTGCAATGGTAGCAGAGGAAAAAGAAAAAAACACTCTAAGAGGTCTTTTGTTGTCACCAGCTAGTACATTAGAAGTTTTAATTGGAAAAAGTGCTTTATCAGCAATTGTAACTATTATTGTGATCGTTGCTTCTGTTTTCCTAAGTGGATTTGAGACCCCATCTATATTTTTATTTTCATTAAATGTTCTCCTTTGTTTAATAATTTATATTACTGTTGGAACTTTATTAGGCCTATTTTCAAGAACTGTAATGGAGACAACAATTATAGGCATGCCTGTATTAATGATATTTGGAGTTGGTTCTTTAATAAAGAGTGCTGTTAATAATGAAATATTGTTAAAAATTATTAGTTTTTTACCTAATGAACAATTTGATGAGATAATTTCAAAGTTAAGTAAGAATGGTGGACTAAGCGATGTCATCAATAATTTCCTAATTCTTGTTGTTTGGGTATTGGTAATGCTTGCTATAACTTTCTACACATATGGAAAGCGTAGATTCGATAAATAGAGTATTTAACTATTGAAATTTAGCAATTTATTATGCTGATACATTATAAATATAAGATTAACTTAACATTATAATAAAATAAAAGTGCAGAGCTCTGCAGAGGAAAGATACAGAGCCTTGCACTTATTTTATTAGGTACACAAAAAATAAAATTGTGCGCTGAATATGTAAGGACGATATCATGCAGTTTCTTATCGATTTCTTGAAAAAGATAGCTACAGCATATAAAAACTCAGCACTTCTTATATCACCATCTACCGATCCCCTACTGCAGTAAGGGTTCTTTTTTATTTTTGGAATGGACAGGCAAACTTACTGCAGTAGCTACATAGTATCTAAAGAATCATAGCTCCATTCCCTAAATAGTATCTATTCCGGTAACGTTACCGCATTAATACAAGCTTTATACGTTTAGTAACGCTCTTCATGGAATCTGTAAGGGAGCTGAGCCGAAGAGGCGAAGGGGGCGACCGGATGTGTTGAGCTGAAATAACTGAGACATGAAAGGCGAAAAAATAAAAAGAATGAAAGTAGGTACCAACATGAGAAAAACAAAATGGTTTGACTTTCGAAGCTTCTTTTATAACCCTTCTTCAACTTACTCGATGAAACCTCGTCCTATTGCTGCTTATTCCTTTGTTCCTTTTAGTCCAGTTGCCATGCTTGATCCCACCATTCTTACCATAGGAGGGATTGTTTTAGGAATTGCCTTCATTGAACAGATATTAAATCGATGGGGTGTAATAGATCTTGCCGATCAGTTTGAAAAAGTGATGCGGTTTATCCTTCCTGTCACCTTTTATGGGGCCTTATTTTACTTCTTTGCGACATTTATGTTTTGAGGAGGGTTTTAGATGTTTGAAAAACTAAAATTGCGTGGAAAGCTTATTAAAGCGTTTCGTACGGCAGAAATTTATAGGGCCACAAAGCGTGGAGATCGTACCTTATATCAATTTCCAAAGATCCATCAGATCGATTATCAGCACACCTACACTCGGTATGCTTTTTCCTTACTGAATGGCATTGATCCTGAACTCTTAAACAAAAAGAGATGGGCCTTACGGCAAGTATTAGGTAGCAATATTGAAGTGAATGGCAGCTTAGAGAACTTTAGTATTACCGTTCATCACAAAAGCCTACCTAAGATGCTCAATTATAATTATGAAGTCATTCATCCTCATATAGAGAAAATGGAGCTTCCGGTATGCATTGGTCAAGATATCTATGGATGCCCTATCTCATGGGATTTTGCGAATTTAGAAACGTACTGATTTCGGGCGAAATTGGCGCAGGAAAAAGCAGTCTGATGCGTGTCAACCTCACGACTTGGATAAAGTATACCTCACCTGAAGAGCTGCGCTTAGTGTTAGTGGATCTGAAGCGTGCTGATTTAGGATTATTTCATGGAATTGAGCATGTGGATGCGCTTTGTTTTGAAGCCAAAGACATGCGAAAGCCTTTTGCATTACTACGAGCTGAAATGTATCGAAGAGGCGATCTATTGTTAGAACATGGGGTCACACATATTAGGAGGCTACCTTTTAAGCTGCCTCGTATCGTTGTGGTAATTGATGAAATGTCCATAGTGAAGAGAGAAACGGAGCTTATAGAAATGACCCAACAGTTTGCCAGCCAAGGTCGTGCACTAGGCGTTCATACGATTATTGCGATGCAGCGTCCAGATGCTGATTTGTTGAATTCAGCGCTCAAAGCAAACTTACGGGTTCGGATCTCTGGCAGGCAGGCTGATGCGATAAATGCGAAAGTAGCCGGAGTAATTGGCGCAGAAGAAATCGATGCCGCAGCTAGGGGACGGATGAAAATTAAGATTGATGAGGTCAAAGAGTTTCAAGCCTTTTTCTTAGATGAAGGAGCTTGTAAGGAAATACTTTCTCCTTATAAGGCGTTGATACATGATCCAGAGCCGGATATAGAAGTTGCACCACAATCCATCTTTGGGTTATTAGAGAAGGAGGAGCAGCGATGAGTTGCCGTTTATCTCAACGTGATAAAGACATCATAGCGTTTATTAATCAATTTAGAGCCGTGGATCGAGACTCATTAGTTGACCTATTCTTTAAACAGCTTAAATCACCCGTAAATGCATGTAATAGTGTGATGGTACGTTTATATCGATTAGGGCTAATTGAACGTACACAGCAGTATTCTCCGACTGTCTATTTGCCTATAGATGCCAAAATTAAAAAGAACTCTCAAAAAATATTACATTTCCTTTCTATCTTGGATGTCTATAAACAAATGTGTTCATATACTATACCTAAGAATGTCATTGTAGAAGATAAGCCCACCGGACGAAAAGGGGGGATTGAACCGGATCTGTTTTGTATTTTTAAAGGATCTCCTTTTTGGATTGAAGTACAACGCAATCAGTATTCCGAACAGAAAATGCAAGCGAAGATTAACCTCTATGAGGAGTTTTTCCTTTCAGATGAATGGAGATCCTTATATTGGCAGCCAGAAGATCGAGCAGCCATCTTTCCTTCTGTTATTCTGATTACACCTGTTCGTTATGCCGTGTCTTCAGAACATATTCGCATTATACAGGTATCAAGTATTCATGAATTAATGGAAAAATATAAAAATGCGGGGAAGCAGCAAAGAGATGGAAGACCAAGATCCTCGGCTTCTTCTAGTGGAATTAAAATTAATCTCACATAATGGTAAAGAACATAAAAAGCTATCTCGGCATTAGCAGTCGAGATAGCTTTTTATAGGATTGCTAATTATAAAGTACCAAAATATAACCGCATGTAAACAATAGCATATTCTTGCCATAATGGCTATTTTTGGAGGAATCGACATATGTATAAAAGGTAGTATTTTTATACGCCTTTTCTTCACACACACCTGGAGAGATCACCGTCATATCAAAGGTGTATAAAATGCTGCATATCCGATTAAAGGCACCCACGAGAGAACCCTTTTCCTGTAAGGGTTCTTTTGCTTGCTTGGTTCCTTTAGGGGTGTTTATGTAAACTGGTGTTATTACTTTTCCTATTGTACTAAAGGGGCACAATACAAGATACAACAATCTCTATTGATCTAGTCTAAATTTTTAGGTTTTACCAGTATTCCCCCATTAATAAATATGCTGTAAAATTATAGTAGGGGGGATCATTATGGCACATGAAAAGTCTCATATTCCAAAGGAAGAACTAATCGAACTTTATATAAATCAAAAACTAAGTATGGAGAAAATTAGTAAAATTTATAATTGTAGCCGTACTAAAGTCACAAATCGTTTAAAAGACTATAATATTCCTATTCGTTCGCTTACAGAGGCAAGAAAGAGCACTTTCGAAAGAGAATTAGGTTTTTCTCTAACAGCTGAAATGATTATGGAAAAGATAAATAAAGGATTGTTGGCTTATCAAGTAGCTGAGTATTTTGGAGTAAGTTCTAAAACCATTAGAAGGATACTTAAAGATTCTGGAATCAAACTGTCCAATCTTGAAAGCCATTTGAAATTGAAGAATAGTAGAGCAAGTAGGGAGAGGTGGAAGGACAAAGACTCTCCTCAAAATAAAAAACAAATAGCAAGATTAAAGGAAGCAAATAAAAGGAAAGCAGAAGAGGCTCACTTACGATACGAAACTGCTCATTTAAAGAGTTACAAAGAATATAAACGTGCTTGTGCAAGAATTGTTGACAAACTCTACGGAACCGATCGTCCTGATGGTATGGAATACGATCATAAGTATTCGGTTCACGATGGATATATAAATGGGGTTCCAGCTCCGATCCTGTCACATCCATTTAATCTTAGACTGATAACTGCTTTTGAAAACAATTCAAAGGGAAATAATAGTATTATTACCTTAGAAGAATTGTATCAAGGTACGGGTCAACCGTGGGATCATACAATTAAAGAAATAAAAAAATTTACAAAGACTTGCGAATATTGCGGGAAGGAATTCCGACAAAGAAATAAAAATCATAAATTTTGCAACAGGAAATGTTCTGGAAATTGGCAATACCATAATAAATACAAAAACAAAACCAATTCCTAATTGTTTCATTCGGAATTGATTTATATAACGGTTCTTTAAACAGCATAAATTGTCTATTAATGCATGTAATAGCTTCATTTTATGGTACGTGTTTATATCGATTAGGGTTAATTGAACGCAAACAGCAGTATTCTCGGAACGTCTATTTGCCTGTAGATGCGAAGATTAACAAGGACTCGCAAAAAATACTCCATTTCCTTTCAATCTTAGATGCTTATAAACAAATGTGTACGTATAGCATACCTAAACACGTCACTGTCGAAGATAAGCCGACTGGATGAAAAGGAGGCATTGAACCAGACCTTTTTTGTATCTTCAAAGCCTCTCCCTTCTGGATTGAAATTCAACGAAATCAGTACTCAGATCAGAGAATGCGGGCCAAAATTAGTTTATATGAGGAGTTTTTCTTTTCAGATGAATGGAGATCCTTGCATTGGTAGCCAGAAGATCGGGTAGCTGTTTTTCCTTCCGTTATTTTTATTACGCCTATTCGTTATGCTGTGTCTTCTGATCATATCCGAATTATACAAGTAGCCAGTATTCACGAACTTATGGAGAAATATAAGAATCCTATTAAGCAGCATGAGGCAAAAAGAAAAGTGAATTATTAATTATAAGAAAAGAAAGTACAGGATATTAACTACTTCCAGTTAATCTCTTTTCAACCTAAATTATCTACGTGAATATCAAAAAGAGATGTAAAATTTAATCTTAAATTATTTAAGGGAGATTTTTATATGAGCGTACTTACCTTTTTTGTCAGTAACAAGATATTAGGATTAGCTATAATACATACGAAATGGTTTCAAACTCTTGCCACTGCACTTGTTGCAGCTTGGTTCACACAATGGTTAAATAATAATTTAACTAGAGAACGAGAAAGAGAAAATAAGCTTAAAGAAACATTTAAAGAATTTTATGACAAAATAGTACCAGAAGTTTATGACTATTTTTCAATAGAGACCGATTTTAAAAAAGGACATGATCTTAAAGCTAGCACAAATCCAAGGGAGATAAAAAAGAGTATTTTAGAAACAATTTCTGAAAATATGATACATATAAACTCAGAAATACACACAGCATATAGAAAAATAATACGGAACAAGTATTTTGATGATAATAGTGGATTTTCTGCAGATGTAGATGAAATAACCTTGCTTCACATAATTCTAGAGGAATACATTAAGCTTGCAGAGAAGAATGAATATGCAGAGACTGCTGTAGCCATTCGATATGCTTGCTTGTTGTTAATATGGAAAAACGTAGTGATTAATTGTCAAAGTTATGAGATGGCATATTCTGCAATTTCGAGGAATTTTGATTTTAATACCGACAAATTAGACAAAGAAATGTTACACCGACTAAAAGAACTAGAAAAAATAGAAATGTACTCTGATGAGCGCAATATTCTATTTAGAAAATTATTAACTGATTTAATTAAAGATGATATGAGCAATGCGGAAAAAGAAGAGCTTTTGAAGCTTTTTTTCGAAAATAATGAGGAGATGAATGATAGTCGTAGTATATCTATCCTCGAAAATCTTGACTTAGATCCAGGGCAATTAACAATAGAACTACGAGTTATGTATCGTAATCAATTATTGATAGAGTTGTACAATAATAAATACTGCATAAATGAAGATTCTAGATACTCATTTATCTATCCAAGTGAAAGTCTTGATTCACAATCTAATGAATTAAGAAATGCTATTAATTATTGGAAAGAAAAAAAGATGGTAAGGTTTGAACCTGATTCAGACCATGTAAAATTAGTACTTACAGCAGCTGGTGAAGACCAATATGAAAAAGAGATCTATCCAGATGATGAATTATGAAGCTAAAACATTCTTATACACTAACTGATTTAGGTAAAGGCACATTAATTGTGCCTTTTTATATGTCAAAAAAATCTTTTGATTGTTTACTGCTATCTATACTCTTTACAGTGTCCATCACTTTTCTTAAAATAGCAGCACTAGGTATGTAGTTTTTATCGTTACAAATTGTCCATATTGTTCTTCTAGAAACACTACTTTTCATTGCGAAGTCAGTTTGCTGTATGCCGTTTTTATCTAACCACTTTCCGAATTTCGACCTTTTGGGATTTTTCCACCAGAACATTATGAAAACCTCCTTGATGTTAACATCATTTCCGGTATAAAAAAATATATACATAGATTTGCTCAAATTTGCTCATGAAATACAAGCTATAGTGCATATACTTAATAAAACAAATACAGCTATGGCATTTAAATAAATTTGTTATAAATAAGAATACTGTCGATATTTTTGTCATAATCATATAGCATGAATATAGTTAAGACCGCCTTATACACTAATACATAATGGGCGGTCTTTGTTATAGATATTCGTATTCAAATAGAAAAGAGCCTGATTTTTAGAATAGAACAAGAGCCCTTGTTTACTTCATAGCTGGAAATCTTGTGTATACTATCTTTTTTTATTCCCATTCTGTGAACGTAACTGTAACAGGATTCGAACGTTCTTTTTCTTCACGAACGCTATATGTTATTTCTGCGTTCGAACTCTCTTCAACCCTTTTCATTGCTGAATTTACAGCGTTCTCGACATTGTATTTAAAGTAATAGATCATCTTTGTTATATAAGCACATAAAATTCTTATTTACGATTAAAAAGACGACTCCAAAAGCTAGACGCAGGTTCTTCTCGTGCCGCAGCAATTTCTAATCGACGTTGTTCCATACTCTCGTTCATTTGATTTATTAATTTGTGGTCTCGTTGTTCTATAAGGTTTTCCATTTTTTTATACACTGCCTCTGCCGTTTGCGCTGAAACTTCAGCTGCAACCTTTGCTGAAGTTTCTTCAATAATCCCACGAGTATATTGCTCCAATTCCTCTCTGGTGAACGTAACTGTAACAGGATTCGAACGTTCTTTTTCTTCACGAACGCTATGTGTTATTTCTGTGTTCGATCCCTCTTCAACCCTTTTCATTAGTAGCTTTGCAGTGTTCTCGACACTGTGTGTACGCTCTAATAACACCTTGAATTCTGCTATAATGTTAATATCGCGTTCGTAGTAGATTCGTTGACCGTTCGTCCCCTTATTATTCCGTTCAAATTTATAACCGTTTTCTTCTAATTCAATCGCCCACTTGCGTAAAGTGTTTGGATTTAGCTTTAATTTTTCGCACACCTGTTTAGCAAAATAACCCAATTGTTCGCTCAACAGTCTCCACTTCCTTTCTTTGTTACTTATTCGTTCTTATAATGATATTATCCTGTTCTTCTAACGTTCATATTATAGTAATTTCACGTTATAATAGTTTTTTTAGTTGAACCTAAGTTGAATTAGGATTTATAAGTTTCCAAATTCCTTAGATTTCCTTTTCTTTAAGTTTAACTAAAGTTAAACTTAAGATTGTTTAAAAGCTTACTAATTGATTTCTTTAAAAAATGCCTCTGTATAGAATAACATACAGAGGCATTTTAGGATTATTATATATTTGTAATGTGATCTTCTTTAATTGTAGCATTAAACCAATTTTCTTTTAGCTATTCAAGTATCAAAGAGAAGAAACAATGCGCTCATTCGATAGGTATGTTTTTTCCTTTGAGAATAGCTTTAATCCCATAATATCAGGGTGAACCTGTACGTTTACGGAACGATAATGTAAACCGTAATCTTCTACACTAGGAAAATCATTGTTGAACTTCTCATTGTACTCAGGTTTGAAATAATTAATTAGAGTAGCTTCTGTTACATTTATGATTTGATTATTTAATTCTAGGGGAGGATTCTTTGTTATCTCTTCTAATTGAATTAGATCTTCGTCCTCACTATCTACTTCCTCTAATAATTGTGATTTGAACTCTAATAATAGAAGGGCTAGGTCTTTCTCTGGATATTCATGTAGAAGATCGGCTTCTAACTTCTGTAACATGGGGTCAGACATTAACTCTTCAGCAGGAAGGCGTTCTCCATTTTCTCCAAATGCCTGCCCAATATAAACGATCTCTGTATCTAGGTAATACTTTGAATGCTCACGATAGACTTGAAGCAGACTTAACTCGATAACACCCTTTTCCCAACCTGTAAATACCATTGCTTTACGTGGCTGCTCATATTCAAATTCAAATTTTCTGTGATCAAATCCTGGGATAACACTTGGAAAAACGGAAACATCAAGCGTCTCCCTTGAAGTATGTTCGCCTGTTCCAACAATGACATCAAAACGTATATGATTTTCAAAGAATTGGACAGAATCTTCATCTATACTTAGTTTCGGGATAAGAGTAGCTACATATATATTATATCTTCGATCATCTGACGATAAATGACCTAAATCATAAGGGCAACACAAGGTTAGATGATAAGCCCATGTTTGCAGTCCAAACTCTGACATATAGTTGGTATTCATAGCTGCCTCCTTCGATTTTGCTTTATTTTTGATGTTCATAGACCACAGGGACTTTATCCATTTTTACGGTTTTGGCCACAATATAACGACGATAGCCATCTTTTAAGACCTTCGATCCTTTCTCAATTGTTAACGGCTTATCAAGGTGTCCTGTACGCTTCACAAATTCAATGACTTCTTCTGTTTTCACAGGGTTTGGGCGTGTCTTTAAGAAGGCTTCAGGAACGATTATCTCGTCAAAGTTCACAACATCCTGTGTCCCTTTTGGCTGAGTAGGCAGCTGCTTCTTTTGTTGTGCAGCCTTTTTCTCTTGAACAGGCTTTTCTTTCACTTCTGGCTGTATAGTTTTAGCTTCTTGCTTCGCTTCTTTTGCTACAGGCTGAGAAACAGGAGCTTGTTTTTCTTCCTGCTTAGTAGCTGAAACCTCTTGTTGTGCCTTAGAAACCTCTTGCTTCGCTTCTTTTTTATCTTTTGAATCATTCGCTTCTTTATCGTTTTTATTCGGGAGCACGGTGATCTGGAAGCAGATGATACCAATTTCCCCAGGGCACTCGTCAATGGGAATATCTAACGTTGGTTCTCCTTGAACTAAGATCTTTTCATGCATAATACTCTTTTTTGTCAGTCCGGTTTTATTAAAGGCTTTCTTGGCAACAAACACGGTATACGAAATAAAGGTGCTCTTTTTCAGACCTTTAGGCGCAGAAGGTGAACCTTTTTCACGCATATCAAAGGCAACGTAGCGATCATATTCTCGTAATGGTCCTGTCGCAGATCCTGTTAAGGTCATTTTATGGGGCATCGTGATCTCCTCCTACATAGGTTTATATATTAATTATTTAGAAGCATGTTCTAAATAATAATACTCTTATTAAACATCAGCTTCCAAGGGATTTCTTCACGTTTTGATTACGAAACGGTGTCCTGTAATTGGGCATGTTCGTGTAATAAAGCTTGTTCCTCTGGTGTTAAGGCTTGTCCAAGATCTTGTTTAAGCCGCGCCATTTCCAACGAACTGTACGTAGTACTGTGCTCTTGGAGTAAGTTTTCTTCTTCTGGCGTTAGTTCTTGCCCTAAATCTTGCTTTAATTGAATCATTTCAAGCTGTTCATCCAGAGAAATAGCTGTTTCTTGTGTAGACTCTTTTTGCTCCTGTTCAGCTTGTAACCAAGCAGGAACCAATTCCTTACGGATGATATGTTTAGGCGTAAATAACGCTGCTGTTTCAGCTTCAGTATGTATGTCTGACTCAGGTGATTGTTCTTCCTTATTCCCTTTAAGTAGATTAGTAAATTGATTGTAGGCAATTTGATAAACAAGACGGCACATTTCATCCAGTGATAGGGTAGTACCCTTATGATTCGCCTCATGTACATATTTATCTAAGCCTACAATAGCTGTATAAGCGACTTCATGTACTTGTTCTTTCACAATCTCAATCTCTGTATCTCGTTTTACGGCTTTAGCTGCATTTTGAATACGAGCATAAAAATCTTTTAGTTGATGACCATATTTACCTGCATACACATTATTTACTTTCTTAGGCACACCTTTGATATAAGAGAATGACTGTGAAGCAGATATTAAATGATTATTTAAATGATTTTTAGGTAAATCAAGGTTAATAAAGGGGGACGATGTTTTTACGTCCTCAAAGCTTGGTGTATCAACGTTTTCAGCACTTTCTGGACTTGTCACAGGAGTTGTCACAGGAGTTGTCATTTCTTCTTTTTGAAGCGTTTGAATACCTGTTGTGTCATGGTCAAAAAAGATCTCATCACAAATTTGATCAAAATTCGTATGACTTTTAAGGATAAACACATAGCTATCAGGATGAGCACCTGTTGTATCTTCTTTGATATAACGTGCCACGATCATAAACGGTGTTTCCTTTAATGATTTTACAAAGCGAGAAACGGTACTTTGGGATACATCAAATTTTTGCATGAGTGTTTTTGAGTGAATCGCTTGAATGCCTGTAGCAACAAGGTTATAAACCACGTAATCTAACATTTCCATACGTTTTTTAGGGAATACTTTATGTAAGGCCAATTGTTGTTTTTTGAAATGAGTACGAAGGGTTTCTAAAAACGCTTCTTTCTTTTTGCGAAGGGTCGGTTTTTCTTTCCATAACCATGTGAATCGTCCATTGAAGGTATTTACATCTTGTAAATAACAGGTAAAAAGTTTTTTCATTTGTTCATCTTCTCCTTTAAGGAACACAAAAAAGACACTGTCTCCCTTATGAAAGGAAAACAATGCCGTGATTTTGATGAACTAAGCCCTTGAAATAGATGTCAATTTCATATAAAATAAAGCCATAAGTTTTATTTTATAAAAACTAACTCTATTAACAAGAGACTTCGACAAGTGTTTTTCCTACCGTAACTAGGAGGAACGGTTTAAGAGTGTGAGTGCACTACTTAAACAGTTGAAGTCTTTTTTCTATCCGCACGTTTTTGTTAGTTTTATTATAGCGTTAACTAGTCTCATAATTCAATAAAAATTAGCAAAATATATCAAAACAAGTATATTTAGCTACGAGTGATCCTGTATTGCTGTAGGAATCACCTTTATCATATATAAGTTTTTTAGAGTAGGGGAAGGGAAAAAAGTTTCCCCTACTCAAGTATTCTAAAGTATGTTATGATATTTAGTTTTTATTATTTTTGGAAATTTAATGAATTAATACAACTTCAATGGTAAGGGTAAATGGGCATTCTGGGTAGTGCCATTTTTTATAGTACTTTTTCTAAAAAGGGACTATAAAAAATGACACTATGCAAAATTCCAAAAGTATGATACAGGCATCTTCTACTTATAAATGTAGAAGATGCTTTTTTTATTAATGTATGGGGGGGGAAAGGTCCTATTGGAAAATTAGGAGTCCCAACTGGTGGGCTTACTCATGAGAAAATTAGTGCAGTTCCATTCTTTTTTGTTTATATTTGAATCTATTACAAATGTCAGATATAGCGTCGCCAGGATATCTAATTTTGTTTTTAAGCATGTAATCTTGAATGTATTAATATGTGACTATATTGAGTGAAATCATCCGGCCTTTCTATTCATCATCCCCATACTTCCTCATCAATTCTTTTAATATATCATTTAAGTTTTCCATAGAAATTACACAACGTTCCATCGTCTTACTTTTGACTTTAATTAAATTTTTAAGAGGTCCTTCTCGGTCGAATTGTTGATTAAAAATAGTTCATGTGTGAACCTAATTCTTTGAAAATTGCTGTCAAGACTGATTAGGTTTCCTTGCTAACTCATCAATTTTTTTAACAGCAGTAAGATCAACATTTCTTATTTTAGGTTCCATATTTTATTTGGAATTCCCAAAATACTGGTGCCCTTTAAAAAATATAGAGAAGAGCATAAGGGGTTTCTGCCCCCATAGAACGTGTGGGACTAGGCTAAGCCTAGCAAAACCTTGGGTACAAAGAAATGTTTGCAAGAACCCCCTCGGCGGACCCTTAAATTGAAGGATAGTCCCTTCAGAGGCCCTTCAGTAATCACAACACTTGTGCCAGAAACCCCTTCGCCGCACCCTCATATTTGATAAATGTCCCCTCAAAGGTCACTTCATTTTGAAGTATTTTTTTGGAAAAAATAAGATAGAACAAGCGATCTTTTTTTATTTTTTTCCGCACGTTCATGATCAAAAAGGCCATTTATTTTTGCTTATAATACGAGTGATTTCCGCGTGCTTTTTTATCATTTATGCACCAATTTTTATGCTATAAACGATGACTGTTCTAAAAAAATGCATGTTCACAGGCCATCATCATTTATCTTTTTCATGTTCACATGAGTTAGAAAAAGATTTTATAAAAAAGAAAATGAAAAGCTATGGAAAATTCGAGACAGGATCAAAAATTATGATAAAAAAAGATACTATTCAATCCAGCGATGGAAGCATTCACCTCTATGAAGATGAACGAAAAAGTTTATAGGAGAAGTTCCAAAAATTGAATGAGATGAAACAAGATTTAGCTATGAAGTGAAAAAAGAGGTATCGCCACTGACTGGCCCATGGGTCGCCAGAGAATCGCCGGACACCGTTTTTGAGTCGCCAGAGAGTCGACACTTTGAGGTTTTCCGTGATATCACGGTGAAGCTAGGCTCTGCCTAGCCCCACACCTATGGTGGGGGCAAAAACCCCTTATGCTCTTCTCTCTTTTGTAGTAGGGAACCACAATTTACAGGAAAGGAACGAATATTATAGATCTGTTCTTACAAAATATTGATCCAATGTCCGTTAAAAAAATAGATGGAATCGAAAAGAAAAAAAAGATTTCTTACCAGGATTTCTTTAAAAGTCAGTTTAGAAAGGAGGGAGGTACTGAGGGAGATAAAGGATTATGTAAAAGGGAGAAAGGAGAAATCATAAAATGAATTTTCGAAATTTTTTGCACGGAATAATGGAGCACATTCTACCAAAAAAAGAAATGGATCATAAGAAATGAAACATTAAAAAAAGCAAAAGTTTGAAGGTGAAGTGAAGGCTGAAGAGTCTTCTTTTTTCATACTGGGAAGGTAGAAGGAGCAAGCAAACCAGCGAATCAGGATTTAATTATTATCAATAAGTCCTATAACAAGCTTGCGTATTTTCATAATGGCTATATTGAAATCGTTGATTCAGTAGCAACGGGGAAAATATGGGACAACACACCAGTTGGCTTTTTAAAAGTAGTGAATAAGGTTAAAAATAGTCCTTACTATACAGGGCATATTCCCGTGGGCGATCCTCGCAATCCATTAGGAAAACGTTAGTTAGGGTTAAATGCAAACGGTACGTATGGTGATACATATGGTATTCATGGCAACAACAATGAAAGCAGTATTGGAAAATACGTGAGGAAAGGTTGTGTCATAATGCATAAGGCAGATATTGAAAAGCTTTATGATAAAGTTCAAGAAGGTACACCGATTGTGATTACGTATTCCTATAAGGGGTTTGTTGATCTTACAAGCGTATATGGGTATAAATTCAAGGGCTACAAGATGAAAAACAATTAATATCTGAGCTTCTATGTTTTTTTATCACGGAATGCTGCTTTTTTTATTGATAAAATATTTATTTTCTCCTTAATGGGGTCCTGCCGACAAAACGCATATATTATACGCTAAGGAACTTTTTAGAAGGTAGAACCCTGATGTTCCACTGACGGGGCAGGTTAGCTGAAGAAGAGCAATCAATGTAGTAACGTTGACAACTAAAAACAACCATGATATATTTAGCCTACTAAATATTTTTGGCTAGAGGAGGTTCATCTATGAAGGTTAGTGTTGACTGTGATATTCGTATGTCCTTGGATAAAGTTTCTTCCCAAACGCGTCGGAATTATAGTGAGAGTCTTAGAGAACTTAATCTTTATGTAGGCCAAGATAATTTACTCTCGCGTTTGTGGTTAGGTGATGGAATAACACAAATGCAGCTATGTGAACATTTAAAATGCGAACCGCCTACGGTAACAAATATGGTTAAATCGTTAGAGCAGAATGGTTTCATATACCGTAAACGTGATGAAGAAGATGCAAGGGTTATGCGAATTTATCTAACGGATAAAGGCAAAGAATTAGAAGAACCCGTTGAATTTAAATGGAAACAGCAGCAAGAAAAATTACTACAGTCAATTTCAGCTGAAGAACGCTTAATATTAAGGGATTTATTAAAGCGTATGGAGAAAAATTTATACTAAGTTTTCTCTTTAAAAAAGTATTTAGTATGCTAAATATATATTTAGCACCCTAAATACATATTTAGAAGCCTTGAAAATACTCTGGCCAAAATATTGCACTAGTAAATTAGCCAAGGAGGTGAAAAATATTTAGCAAACTAAGTATTTTTTAACCAACTGAAGGTTGTTGAAAATAATCGTAAGGCTCTTTACACCAGATAATGGTTTACTGAGCATCACAATACTACTAGTCAAATTAGTACATTTCCTGATTTATAAGAGTTCAAACCCTACTAAAAGGCTTGCTAGCACTACAGAAGTTGCAAAGTCGGCAGATAAATTAGCTTTTTAGATATTGGTATAGGGAGAGCCTCAGGAACAGACCGTTTAACCGCAAGAGTTTCGCAAGTTTCATCGGAAGAATATCAAGAGGATAGAAAAGTTTTTTAAAAATAATTTTATTTTATAAATGGCTCAGGAGGATTCAATAATGAATAATAGAATATGCGAAATATTAAATATAGAAAAACCGATTATACAGGGCCCGATGTCTTGGGTTACTAATGCCGAATTTGTTGCGGCGGTAAGCAATGCTGGTGGATTAGGATTTCTAGGTCCAAATGCCGGTCAGGTTGATATAACTCGTTCACCCGAAATATCTGCGGAAAGAATGAGAACTGAAATACAAAAAATAAAATCATTAACTAATAAGCCATTTGGAGTACCTGTGATCGTAAATCGTGATTTAGCTTACACATGGCCGATTTTAGAAACAGTTATTGACGAGAAAGTTCCTGTTGTTCTTGTGAACGATATACTGGATGAAAGAATCTTTAAACCATTAAAAGAAAACAATATTAAAATTGTTTATAGACCCCTTACTCCTACTATTGAAAATGCAAAAGCTGCAGAAGAATTTGGAATAGATGTTTATGTAGCGACTGGATTTGATGAAGGTGGTACGGTTCCAGAACGAGTTATTGGAACATTTTCGATTGTTCCAATGATTGTAGATGCTATAAATACCCCTGTAATGGCAGCTGGGGGTATTGGAGACGTCAGAGGAGTGCGTGCTGCATTTGCTTTAGGCGCTGAAGGTGTGTTTGCTGGTAGTGTCTTTATTCCAACAAAAGAAAATCCAGCAGCAGAAAACGTGAAACAAATGATTGTAGATGCTACAGCAGAAGATTTACTAATGTTCCGTACTTTACCAGCATACTATCGGTCTTTACCTACTAAATTAGCGAATAAACTAGTCGAAATGGATAAACAAGGTGCTAGTCGTGAAGAAACAGCAAAAATGATGCGTGGATCAATTGGAATGCGTATCGGCATGCTAGAGGGAAATACAGACGATGGCTATATTTCTATAGGTACTGGAATTACGCCAATTAAAGAAATCAGAACTGTAAAAGAAGTGGTTGATACTTTAATGCAAGACTTTAATTAAAATCTTAAACAACTAACTTGGAATATAGAAATTCTCTCTATCTTCTTGATACGTCTAATTTTAAAATGGGTGATTATCTGCACTTTAAAGCTTTAGCAAGACAGTTTATTCAAGAGTAGTAGCGAATAAGGTCAAAAGAGAAAATTAATACTCAAAATTTAACCTCATTACTACTTTCTTCCCTCCTTTACATACCAAAGTTATGGAGCATCATATGAAGGAACTAAAAAGCATTCTGGTTATTGGTGTTATTGTAGCAGAAGCAGAGGAAGAGGCGGTATATTTGGCAGGGCCATTGGAATTAATGTGGGCAAGAATGGCAACAGGTTCGAGTGATCTTTCATTTCCAACATTGGTACGGGGGAGGGGCGATGGATCTATTGCTGATAAGACAGAAGCTCCCTTATTCTAATGCATCACGTACAAAATAAATTTCACCCTAAACTAAAAAATAGTTTAATGGAATCAGAGTTTCTGAAGTGAAGTAATTTTAATCAATATTTATTGAAGGAGAGATTCGTATGGAAACAAAGATTAATATTGTAGCCCTATCAGGAAGTAGTCGGAAAAAATCATCAACTCTAAAAGCGCTTAATAGTCTAAAAAAATTCATGCCCAACAGTGTTGAATATGAAATATACAATGGTATTGAAAAACTTCCGCATTTTAATCGTGAATTAGATAATGATAAACCACCAGTAGAGGTGCAAGTATATAGAGAATTGCTTTCAAGAGCAGATGGAGTCATTATCTGTACACCCGAATATATAAAGGGTGTACCTGGTGTCTTGAAAAATGCTTTAGAATGGTTGGTGTCCTCTGCAGAGCTTTATACGAAACCAGTAGCGATTATTACAGCTTCATGTGATGGGGAAAATGCTCATCAAGCATTACAACTCAATTTAAGTATGTTAAATGCAAATGTATTCGATGGTGGAGCATTATTAATTTCAGGAGAAAACAATAAATTGAACGAGGACGGAGAATTTGTAAAAAATGAGGTTAATTCCTCACTAAAGTTATTAATATCTAAATTGCTTGAAGAAGTTAATAAGAAAGGTTCTGTTTGAGAATCGGTGTTTTAGATAAATAAAAAGGACAAGGAAAGGAAAACTTTCCACATTTATTAAGAATTTAGAGAGGGGTGACTTATAGAGCCTTTTCCACCATAAAGTCCAAATAACCCTAAAAAATAAATGGTTATTACTTAAATTGATTTACAAGGAGATATAGATAATGAAGAAGCAATACAATACGCGTGCCATCTTGGCATCGCTGCTTATCTGCGGTTTTGTCGGCATGTTTAGCGAGACTGCTCTAAACATAGCAATGACTAATTTAATGGAAGTATTCCAAATTTCAGCTGCAACCGCACAGTGGTTAACAACCGGGTTCTTGTTGACTCTTGGCATTTTAATGCCGATGAGCGGGCTACTGCTGCAGAGATTTACAACGAGACAGCTGTTCACAGGTTCAATCACAAGCTTAATTCTAGGTACACTCATTGCGGCGCTCGCTTTTAATTTTGAAATGTTGATGGTCGCTCGAGTTTTACAGGCGGCAGGCATGGGGTTATTGCTACCTCTCATGTTCAATACGATTCTTGTCATATACCCGCCGGAAAAGCGGGGGGCGGCTATGGGCTTCGTTGGACTTGTTATTATGTTTGCACCAGCAACCGGCCCAACCATTGGCGGTCTATTAATTGAGTATTTAACATGGCATTATATTTTCTGGTTCTCGCTGCCGTTCCTGGTTATTGGGTTGTTGGTAGGGCTGAAGTATTTAGAAAATGTTACCGATGTCACAAAGCCCGGGATCGATCTGCTGTCTGTCGTATTGTCAACGATCGGTTTTGGAGGAGTAGTCTTCGGCTTCAGTAAGGCGGGCGAAGGATCTGAAGGCTGGGGTAGCGCGGTTGTGGTTACTTCAATCATTATTGGGCTCGCCGCGTTAGTGCTGTTCATACTGCGACAGAACTCTATGCGCGATCCAATGATGAATCTGAGCGTTTTCAAGTACCCAATGTACGTCGTTGGGCTGCTCCTGATACTGTCGTGTATGTTGATCATGATGTCGAGCATGATTATTCTGCCGATGTTTCTGCAGACGGGTGCAGGACTGTCTGTATTCACTGCGGGACTCATGCTTTTGCCGGGCAGCGCGCTGAACGGTATCCTCTCCCCACGTATGGGGCGCTTGTTTGATAAATATGGGCCGAAATGGCTCGTTATTCCCGGACTCGTGATCGTTGCAGTCATGTTATGGTTCTTTACTACCCTGTCTCCTGCTTCTTCAGTGGCCTTTATCGTGGCTTTGCATATCGGGCTCATGATTGGAGTAGGCATGATATGGATGCCTGCTCAAACGAACGGGCTAAATCAATTGCCGCCGGAGTTATACCCACACGGCACAGCAGTCATGAACACCCTGCAGCAGGTCGTGGGCGCGATTGGAACAGCAATCGCAATCAGTATCCTTACAGGCGGTATGGAGAAATACTTGCACAGCTCCTCCACTCCAGACAAACAGGCTGAAATTGCAAATGCAATGACGGCTGGATCGCAAAACGTGTTCTTATTCACAATGATCATAGCACTGATTGGCTTGGTCATAGCGTTCTTTATCCGCCGTGTCTTAGTCAGCCGCGAGGCGATCAATTCGACAAATTGATGTTTTAAAAAAGATATCGGGGATAATATCATTTAGTTTTTTCCAATTAAATTAATGAAACATAAAAAAGGACTTTAAGTTTAAAGTCCTTTTTTATGTCTGCCGAGAAGCTACATTTTATATACCAATCTATCTTCTACTTCCCTTTTAAGAAATTGTTAAAGAGATAATGATTAAATATAAACTCTATAACGTTTTACATTTAATAAGGTTTAAATTAAGTAATTTTTAATTGGATTAAATATTAAATTATTCTCATACATAGGAGTAAATAGTAAAACTATATTATATAAAATAAAGTTTTACCATTTACTTTAGATGACGACAAATATAACCTTTTTCTACATAGTATGTAATAGATAATGTATTTATAAGTAAAATACGATATCTATTACTTTAACAAGAGCAATAAAAATCAATTGTCCTTACAGACTTTATATATTTGATTGTTAAATCATACTTTATATAACTCCTTAAATATTCCCACCAAATAAATGAGAGGGAAATATGAATAGATATCAGTTAATACATAATAATGAATTTTTAAATTTTGAAGTATATATACATTTGATAAAGAGGTTAATTTCCTCCACTGTGTCGAATATATTTTTACATGTTCCTTTTTCACTTAGCTCTTGCGAAAGTTGTGGAAGGTTCAATAAACCATATAGAGAGAATGGAAGGAGGGTGTAGAGAATGCAAACAAGCAAAGTAGAAATAATTGTAAGTGTCCTCATCAATATTGTTTTACCTTACTTAATCTATACCATTTTAAAAACGCATATAACAAGTATTATTGCATTATCTTTTGCAGCATGTGTTCCATTAGTAGATACACTTTATCATCTCATAAAGGATAAAAAGCTGGATACGTTCTCTTTTTTTATTTTTTCAGGAATTGTTCTTAGCATAGTGGCGGCATGGATTGGAGGAGATGAACGTTTTATTCTGTTAAGGGAATCGTATGTTACAGGCATAATGGGACTTGTCTTCTTACTTTCTTTATTGACACCGAAGCCACTGATCTATTACTTTACAATTAGGTTTATTTCAAATAAATCCGTCATGACAAAACGATGGGAAGAAGAGATATCCTTCCGTCACTTTATACGAATAATGGCGGCTGTTTGGGGTATCGGACTGATGATAGAAGCGTTAGTAAAAGTTGTGATTGTGTATGAGTTCCCTATCTCTAAAGCTTTAGTCATCTCTCCTATGGCACAGTATATCATCATTGCCATTTTAATCTACTGGAATATTCATTTTGTCAAACAACGTAGAGAAAAAGCATAAATAAAAGAGGTCACAGAGATAAATTCTGTGACCTCTTTTATTTATGTAAACCGACATTATGTAGGTTCACATAAATCTTACCCCCCGAATAAAAATCATGATTAATATATTTATTTAAAACAAATTTCACTTATTACACTTCCTCTAGAAAAAGGGCCCATTTTTCATCATAGAAAAAACCTAAAGTATTTATGTTTACCATAGCACTTTATAGCTTTATAAATAGGAATTTATGTTTATTTGTCCATGTGAAAATACGATATGATATATTATATATATACCTATAATACTGCATACTATAACTAATCTAGATAATCACAAATAAAAGCACTACTAATCCATAAATATGAATACCATCAAAGGCGTTAGTACAAAGTACTAACGTCCTTTTTACTTTCTTCTTCACTTTATGATTTCTGCACGAACTGGAGGGAGATAACATTGAGTAAAAATCAAAAGCTATGGACCAAGAAGGAAGATTTATTCCTTGAAGAACAATATGGACAGATGACGTTCCAAAGAATTGGTGAACATTTAAATCGTAGCAAAGAATCCGTTAATAAACGGATTATACGATTAAACCTTCGTAATGAAGAGAATTGCTTACGTAAGAAATGGACAATGGAGCAGGACACTTTCTTAAAAGAAAACATTGATATCATGAACAATCGTGAAATAGGAAATCATCTAGGTAAGAGCCCTTCTTCTATTGCTACCCGTATTAAAATATTAAAACTAGTACGAAAAGAAACAATGCGTAGATGGACGGAGCAAGAAGATGAATACCTACTAAAGTATTATGGATACAAATCTCTTGAATCCATATCTAAACAATTACAGCGAAGTGTACAAGCGTTAGAGTCTAGATTAAATCGCTTAGGTTTATATGGAGTAAAAGCCCATACCGGAAATATTACGGTGTATGAACTGGCAAGGTGTCTTCAAATTGATGTTCATACTATCTATAAATGGATTCAAGAAAAGGGATTGACTCATAAAATCACGAGGGCAAAAACACGAAAATTTATAGGAATCGAAGTATCGGCCTTTTGGAAATGGGCTGAGCAGAATAAAAAGCTCCTTAACTTTTCTAAAATACCTACAAATACTCTTGTGCCAGAGCCAGATTGGGTAAGGAAACAACGGAAATATGATTATTATAATCGTCCAAAATATGAAAAAAAACAGTGGACGGAAGAAGAAGATGCTCGTCTATGGTATATGTTCTACGAGGAAGGTCGTACTCAACAAGAAATTAGCCAACTAATAGGACGATCAAGACATGGGGTTCAAAGAAGGTTGAATCGATTACGAAAAAAGAGTCCAAAAAAGCACTAAATGCATTGGTTGAAACTATTTTTAACACTCTTGCAAAAAAGAAAAAATTCAGCTAGTTGGATTTGGTACATTCGAAGTATACCAGTGTGCCGATTGTACAGGATGTAACCCTCAAACGGGTAAAAAAGTGAATATTGCTGCTTCAAAAGTTCCTACGTTTAAAGTAGGTAAACAATTAAAGTAAATGTAGAATAATAATCGATATAAAAACCCTCTAGAACGGTAGCTCTAGAGGGTTTTTATATCGATTAATTATTTAGAAGTTACATATTCATTTTTTCCTGCTCCCATGCCTGCAATAAAAATAAGGACTGAAACTAAAACTAACATCAGTAAAGGAATAGTCCAGCTGTGTGTAATGTCGTGTAGCCCTCCAAATAACACAGGCCCTACAGCAGACAAAAGATAACCGAATGATTGAGCCATACCCGATAGCTCTGCTGCCTCGTTAGTACTTTTTGTACGTAAACTAAAGAACATCATAGCTAAACTAAATACAAATCCAACTCCAATTCCAACCATAATAATCCATAGTGGGATAAGGAGTGTACTTCCATATAAGATGCCGAATAACCCTACAATAAGCAAGACGGCTGGAACAACTACTAATAAACGCTGACTTTGTAAACGTCCAGCTAAAATAGGAACAATAAACGTAATAGGAAGCACAGCAAGCTGCATTAACGATAACATCCAGCCAGCGTCATGAGTGTTCAATCCCTTTTGTTCAAGAATTTCAGGCATCCATGTAATAACTGTGTAGAAGATAAAGGATTGAAATCCCATAAATAATGTGACATTCCATGCTAGTTTAGAACGCCATAAGTTAATAGATTTAACCTTTTGCGCTGTTTGGTCAGACTTCATAGACTTATGTCGATTTCGCAATTGCGGCAACCAAATGAAAATAGTAAGAAGAGACAAAAATCCCCAACATCCAAGGGCTCCGGTCCATCCTAAACCTGATAATGAAGAAATAGGAATACTTATACCAGATCCAATAGCGCCACATAAATTCATAGAAACTGCATAAATTCCTGTCATCATGCCTATATTTTGTGCAAAGTTATATTTAATTAGACTGGGCAACAATACATTACCAATGGCAATAGATAAACCAATTAAGATCGTTCCTATAAATAGGGTTTCTACTCCACCAAAAGAACGTATTCCAATTCCAATTGTTAATAAGATTAAAGAAATGAATAGCGTAAACTCCATGCCAAAACGCCGAGCTAACTTTGGAGCAAAAGGAGATAGGAATGCAAAAGCTAGTAACGGCACTGTAGTTATTGTCCCTGCTAAAGTATTAGATATTCCCAAACTGTCACGAATAGAAGCCACTAGTGGTCCTACAGATGTTAAGGGAGCTCTGAGATTAGCCCCAATTAGGATAATACCTATAATCAGTAATCCTATTCTAGGCTTTATATCTAGTTTTGGTTGTTCTAGTTGATTTTTCGCTTGTGCAATACCCATGATAGCTATAGACCCTCCGTATTTAATCCGAAATTTTTTTATACACAACTCCATTTTGTAGGATCATTGGTTTATTGGTTATTTTAGCATATATATGAGAGTATAAACATGACTGCGGTATTAGACAGCGAAATATTGTGGGTTTTTCTACAAGTAAAGTAATAATTAACAAACATTTAATAAAAATACGTTAATCATGTTTTTGTTTATATTGTAAATTTAAATATTCTCTATTTGTTTATAAGTGATATTATTGATTATTCTTTAAAAACAAATATTTATTAATTACTCTATATTCATTGTTTTTATATTTACTCTAGTTATTATCAAAGAGTGCATTATAAGATTATCGAATCATGCAAATAAGTCATACATAAAATAGAGTAATGCACATTATATATAGATGGAATGATTACAGTAAAAATTAGGAAGGCGCTATTTCAGTCAACTTATCTACTGGGGGTTATAGTGTGGAAAATAAATGGTTATTCATATCAGAAAACAGTGAAAACTCTCCTGATCCAAATGATACTGTAAATCTCGACGAATGGGAAAGTGAGGGTGGTAGAATAGTAGAGATTACGAAATAAAATAAAAAAGGCCTTTGCTCATTGTAATGTTCTGCGACAAGGGTTCTTTTTTAGGTTGGGTTCCGGAAAGAGTATTCATGTAAACTAAAAATGAATAACATATATAGCTCAAAAAAACTACTGGTGTAATAAACTGCCAACTCCAATTATTAGTTTTTGTCTAACAATTGGGGGGGGCAGTTCATTTCCCATGTGTTTTATTCCAATTATGTAACAAAAAGTTGCAGATTTAAAACATAAAGGTTGTACGGCCCATACAGCCTTTGAAGAACATATGAACTTATTACATTTCAAATTCTTATTCTTCTCATCTTACCTAGAAATAAGATCCTTTTTATAGAGACTCGTTCGCTTAAACATAACGGGCGCCCACCTTTTAATCGTGTCCTCATAATGTAAATTCTCAGCAATCGGTAAGTCAATTTCTTTCCCTTCTAATGTATAGAGGCTCTGAGGGACATATGTAGGAGTAATCTCAAAGTCTTCAAATACTAGTTCAAGGATTGCTCTGGCAAAATCCAGAGACATCCCCTGCCACATCATAATAGTAGGATGACCAGGTACATGAACTGGATAGGCTACACTTAGTTGGACAGAATTTTTAAGGTCAAGTAGACTACAGATAACCTATTAAAGGAGCATCTACAATGATCAGAAGAGAACGTCGAACATTTACAGAGGAATTTAAACAACAGATGGTGCAGCTATATCAGAGTGGAAAGCCGAGAAAAGAGATTATTCGTGAATATGACTTGACTCCTTCCTCTTTAGATAAGTGGGTGGAGCAAAGTCAAACGTCTGGTTCGTTTAAAGAAAAAGATAATCTGACCGAGGAACAACAAGAATTGATGGAGCTTCGCAAACGAAATAAACAATTAGAAATGGAGAATGATATTTTAAAGCAAGCCGCGCTGATACTAGGACGAAAGTAAAAGTGATCAAGAATAATCAGCACAAATACTCGATATCAGCAATGTGCAAAGTCCTACAACTCTCAAGAAGTACGTATTATTATGAAGCGAAGGAGCGTCCGACAGAAGATGACGTTACCACTGCAATCATAGACATTTTCCATGCCAATCGTCAGATTTATGGGACACGCAAGGTTAAGCATGAGCTAAAGAAACAAGGAAAAGTCGTCTCAAGACGCCGCATCGGTCGTATCATGAAAGAACAAGAGTTAGTTTCTATCTACACAGTAGCTCAGTTTAAACCACGCTCTACTGAACCAAATGAATCAGAACATAAAAACGAATTGAACCGACGGTTCAAGCAAGAGAGAGCGTTGTCCGTTGTCGTCAGTGATCTCACATATGTAAGAGTGGATAAAAAATGGTCTTACATATGTGTATTTGTCGATCTCTTTAATCGAGAAATTATCGGTTATAGCGTAGGGCCTAATAAGGATGCCTTATTAGTTTACCGAGCATTTGCATCAATAAAAGCGAATCTTCATCAAATCCGGCTCTTCCATACGGACCGAGGAAATGAGTTTAAAAACAAGCTCATAGATAAAGCACTAGAGGCATTTACGATCGGACGATCATTAAGCATGAAAGGTTGTCCATATGACAACGCGGTCGCTGAAGCAACCTTTAAAATCATTAAAACGGAATTTGTGAACGGACGGAATTTTACTAGTTTAGAAGGATTAACAAGGGAGTTACAGGACTATGTCTATTGGTTTAATCACGTGCGTATCCATGGGACACTTGATTATATGAGTCCGATTCAATACAAAATGAAACACCTTAAAAAAACTGTCTAGTTTAGTGTTGACATACCAAACAGAGTATTCCCCGTCGTAGGGTATTCTTTCTTGTTTTAAGTAATTTTCTAGTTGGATAAAGGAAACATAAGATTCAGTGCCATCTAGATATTTTACGATTTCCTCTTTTATTTGATTCTTCATTCTTCCTCACCTTTTAAATAGATAGATTCTCATTGGTTGATTAGCTGCTAGAATAATCTTTCTCTACCTATAGAATTTTTACACACATTGACACTTTTACATATAATCATATAAAAACTATAACGAACCATACACATACATACAAACAATTAACTTTACATACTTTTCACTCGTAACAAAAACGACCATTTTTGTTACGAGTGAAAAGTATAATGAATCTCTGAAACCCCTAAATATGTAATTTTTTTATTTGTAACATTATATTTATTCTGGTGTTTTTGTTACAGTGATTCATTGAGGATATAATACATAATCTAAAAAGGTACACCTTTTTAGATGCCTAAAAAATCAATGATGAAACGTCTATTTAATTTTAAAAATAGACGTTTTTATACGTGCAAAAAGTAATTAATCTTTATAGACGATATGTCATATTCAATTTTAGTTACCATAATGTGAGTTACCGAGATAACAAAAAGAGCCCTTATTCCATGAGGACTCTTTTCATCTATAATTAAGATTTTTGAAATGTATCAATTGATGAAAGCAATTCTTTTAAATCATCAACTGCATGCTCATCAGTAAAATTCCGTCCCCAAAAACATCCTTTTTCCAAAAACCAAGTTAAGACATTTTTTAGAGATAAAACCCTGATTTATCTACGCTACGTAGAAGCATCAGGGGTTTATTTTGCATTCTTCTTTTCAAACTTTCCGATCCCCAAATACTATCATCTTAAACTAACGCACCCGTTTGGTTAAGTACATCTTTCCACATTCTTTATTTTTTTGGCTATGTTAATCTTCCACTTTTACTTTTAATATGAATGAAAGACGTACCCTTTTCCACCAACAACTAATGTTAAAGGTATTTACGAACTTTTTTACAGTATGCTTCGTATTCTTCACCGTAAATCTTTTTCAAGGATTTTTCTTCAAGTTGAACCTGACGATTAAAAAGCCAAAATCCAGCAAATACGTACAATAATAATATCCAGTTTGGTAAAATCAAGAATGTCCCTATCAAAACAAATCCAAAAGCTGTATAAATGGGATTACGGCTAATTGCAAAAACACCTGTTGTTATAAGGTCACCTGGTTTTTCTTTATCAATTCCAACTCTAAAACTTTTCCCAAATGAAATTATGCTTAACGAGAATAATACTAAACCCATCGTGCATAAAACTACACCTATCCAACTAAAGACTTCATTACTAAACAGTTTGGTACCTAGTTTTGGCAAATCGAAAACACTAGAGAAAATAAGATAAAAAAACAGTAATACAAATGGGATAATAAAGAAATCTTTTTTATCTAGCTTACCAAATTTAAAAGCTTTAATTCCCTTTTTCCCCAACTGTTCAGCACGAATTATAACCATCAGCATCATTAAAAGTAATGATATGATTGCAAAATATCCTTGCATAACTCTCCCCCATTATTAATTATCCTACATTTTCTTTACTATTTATTACCTACTTATTACATATAAGGATTTTAACCAATTCTAAATCAGTCGTATTAGTTTATTTACCATAGTATGTTAGTCATGACCTGTTTAAGAATTAGATGGGGATTTGATTCTCCCTCCTTTGTACGCCATGCTACAAAACCGTCTGGTCTTATCAATACAGCTCCTTGAGAGGTAACATTGTACAATTCTTCCCAGCTATCCTCACACTCAACACAATCTCCTTGTGAACCGATACCATAAACATTAATAGGGACACCTAAGTGAGAAGATACATTTCGGGCAGCAGTACGCCAAAGACTATTATCTTCTCCCGTAAATAAGACGAAATTTTCACCTATTAAATCTAAGGTAGATATACACTTATCTTGATACTTCAACCACATATGTGGAGCACGTGTACCTGGTCTTCCGTTTAGTTCTAATTGATCCATTCTATGTGTTGTATCGGAATCTTCCTTGATAATGGCTGCTGAGTTATATTTATACCCTACAGTAACTGCAGTATGGTCCATATTATTGAGGGTGCTTACACCTTTATTTATAATGCTAAATAACAAATCACTGGCATATTTCGTTGTTACTTCTACAGCATAGTGTCTTTCGTCATGATAAGTTTGGAGCAATCGTGGATGAGCTTGTTTGTATATCACTGCAGCCAGCTTCCAAGCTAAATTATGAGCATCTTGAATACCTGTATTTGAACCAAATCCTCCGGTAGGTGGCATAAGGTGAGCTGCGTCTCCAATTAGAAAGACTCGATTATCTTGAAAACGAGTGGCTGTCTGTTCTGCAGCTGCCCAAGGTAAAATACTGAAGATGACAATATCGAAATTTGAAACTCCTATAGCTTTTTTTATAATCTCGCAGCATCGCTTCTCAGAAAAATCTTCCGGACTTTCTCCATTTGAGGGATTATAGGCCACGTGGTAAACCCATTCATCACGATTATTAACTGTGATGAACGCACCAAATACTTCTGGATTTAGGATTTGAATCCAACCAAACTGGCTGCCTTTAAGAAAATGACTTAGATCAGCCTGAAAATAGATATTAATATAATGTCCACCAATGACTCCTCTTCCTGTAGTTGGAATTTTTGTATGTTGACGAATTGTGCTTTTAGCTCCATCTGCCGCAACTAAATAATCACTTCGAATTATTTCTTTCGTTCCCGTCTCTCGATTCATTATAGTGGCCGTTACCCCTAAATCGTCTTGTTGATACGCTATAAGTTCAGTATTATAGCGTATATGCCCCTTCCCTTCTTCAGCAGCTTGAAGAAGGATAGGTTCTAGTTCCATTTGATTACAAGATGCTGGCTTTGAAGGGCTAACCTTTTCAAAACTTTCTATTCTCTCTTTATCAATAGCCTTTTGGGAGTTATCTACAGTTTCTAATTCCTCGAGGTCTATGCTTTTGAGTGTCTCTACAGCAATCCTTCCGCGAATATTATCTAACGGTTCACTAGCAGTACGGATAGCTGCTTCTAATCCAAGTTGTCGAAATACTTCCATCGTACGAAATGTAATCCCTCCGGCTTTTGGATGCATAGCTGTACCAGCATGTTTTTCAATGAGTAAATAATCAACGTTGTGACGTGCCAAAAAAAGAGCAGAGGTGAGGCCACTAAGACCTCCCCCCACTATTAAAACAGGGACATGTTTGTGTGTCATAGACATTTTCCTTTCAATTTTATATTTACCCATGAGTATTACTGAATTCAGTAATCAAACTATAATATAAAAAAAAATGAAATTGTAGACTTTTTTTAGGTTATGTTTTATAATGATAATAGAGTACGCCCCAAATAAGGGGTGTTTTTTTTTTGCTATAACTTTTTAAAAGAACACTTATTAATGTCAATGGAGATAAGAGACACTGCCATACTTTATATATGTATTCCATTCTGTATTATCTTACTGTCTGTGTCCGTATATTCTATACATGTGAAGTTCACATAATGGATTTTATAGGTAACAAAACAAAAACGGCACTTAATAAAAGTACCGTTTTTGTTTTTATGTATTTCTTAGTTAAAATCTTTTTCAATACCGTTACCTGTCACAACAAAATGGAAACAATCTTCACCACGAGTAAAGAATCTCCAAAACTCACTGTATTCATCATCTCTTGAAATATCGGGGAATACATTTAGTGTAAAACCTTTAGATAAAAAGATTGTTAGTCCCCCAATCTCATCTGAATCGATTCTTTCTACAACTAATGGTTCTTTTATGCTTCTCATCAGGTATTCAATTTTTTCATCAAATTTATTGTTTCCTTGCACATCCCAGTCAAAGTCCTCTTTATCTACATTCCAATCTGAACTGGGAGAGTAAAGATCTCCTGAAGCTACTACAATCTTGTTCTCCTTCGTAATACGCCATGAACATTGAATATTTAAAGCATATTCACTTAATTCTATAGTTCTTCCTCTTCTAATTATTGATAACCTTTCTCCTAGCTCAAGCAAAAAAAGATTCGATGCTCTTCCAATATTGTTTAATTTAGACCCTACTAAGCTTTCTAATTGCAATTTAATTTTTTCTTTCATACGGATCTCCTTAATTTTTAACAAAATTACCTTTGTATATCATATACAAGTTTAGTTTACATAACCATTATTATCGGAAAACATAACAAAAAAGGACAAACCGTATATGGTTTGTCCTTTTTTAATCTTATATATCATCTAAAAACACAGTACCATAATTACCGTTGTGAAGAGAATTACATGTGGTTTATTTAACCTCCGTGCCTGTCAGTTGTTGGCTTTGATGTATTATACTTTCATCCATATACATGATCTCCCAAAGATGACCATCTATATCTTGAAAACTCCATCCATACATAAAACCTTGATCAATAGGATCATTTGAAGGCTTTCCGCCAGCTGCTAGAGCCTTATTTACAATCTCATTGACTTTTTCTTTACTTTCAGCAGATAATGCTACAATAACTTCTGTGCTTTTTGTTGCGTCTGAAATTTCTTTTTTAGTAAATATTTTGAAATAGTCTTCAACTAACAACATGACAAATATGTTATCACTAATAACCATGCATGTTGCATTTTCATTGGTAAATTGGGCATTAAATTCAAATCCTATTTTAGTGAAAAAGTCTATGGACTTATTTAGATCTTTAACTGGTAAATTAACAAAAATTTTATCTGTTTTCAATCCCATAATATCCCTCTTTCCTCTTTGTTTTTATCACGTTAAATATATTTCACCATTATTATCCATATCCCTTCTTTAAATAGTTATTAATTTATCCCACTACATTAGTTAAGGAAGATGTATACCCTTTCTATTTTTAGTTACCATAATGGAGTTTGTAAGAATCAAAAGCCCTTGGAATTAATGATTCCAAGGGCTTTTGATGTATGTGAGTTTGAAAAACAAGAATGCTTAAATATCTATTTGTATAATCAATTACCCTTCTTTAATTATTGATTTCTGTTTTAAAATTGCTTGATTTCTTATAAATACAATAATGCTTAAAATAAGAACTACTAAAGGCATTAGAGCCATTAATCCTTGTCCGGCATTAAAAAGGGTGAATATCGCACCTATCATGATTAGCCCTAATCCTCCAGAAGCAGCTATTGCAAGTTTTGGCTTCCAATAACCAATAAATAGTCCAAGTGCACCCAAGACTTCAAGAATCCCAATAGTATACATAAATCCTAGTGGAAAATTGTAGACCTTTGTAAATTCCTGTACCACCGTATTATTACCTGTTAATTTCATAATTCCAGATAATAAAAAATCAATAACTAATAGTCCCTGGATAATTCTTGTAACCCACTTCATAACAGACACCTCCTATAATATTCTTTGTTAAAGTTACTTTGAAAATATATGTTATGTATGTATGTTACAGACGTTTTTTATTTAAAATAAGAAACTTCAGGGACCGTCAATAATTTTGTGTAAATGGGAGTGTCCTTTTCTTATGAACGTTACCCACTAGTTTGCTTTAAACATCATTTGTAGCTCTGCGCGAGCTTGATCGAAACCAATGTGACATCTTGTCGC
>NZ_JAMBOQ010000009.1 GCF_023715685.1 Priestia aryabhattai | reverse complement strand
AAGGCATCCAAGTAAGACAAAGTAAATATCTAAATAACATTGTAGAGCAGGATCATAGGTTTATTAAGAAGCGTCTGTCTACAATGTTAGGCTTAAAATCGTTTCGTACAGCAAAAGCCATTATTTCCGGAATAGAGGTCATGCATATGATAAAAAAGAAACAGGTTTATCAGGAGGTGAAGTCTGTCCCAAATCAAGTCAGGTTCATTCACCAACTATTTGGAATAGCTTCATAAGAGTGAATACCAATAGGACACTATATACCTCTTTCAAGCAAATACAATCTTTGCACCAGAACCTTTTATACTTATTAAGTACAATCCACCGATTATAATAATCTATTAAAAATCCACTTCCAAACACAAATAGTAAAGTGCTTATACCTAGACCAATTACATGGTGTTGAAGGAGTATGATAACAACACTGGTAGATAAAGGGATTAACATACAAATAATTGTTCCGATTTTATAGTTATTCATTAGCTCTCCAAATGACTTTAACAAATAATCAGACGGTAAATATATTGAACTTGCTTGAAAGTAGATGGATATAGCAATTGCAATAAAATTAAGCTCTATAAATGAATATAAACAACGAATCCATATGTCGTCGGGTACATAGACTGCCTCATGCAATGACACAAACATATCTACAAACATTCCATAAATGAAGGTTAATCCCATACTTTTTGCAATCATAATTAAAGTGAATTTGGTTTTCATTAAATAACTAAGAATAAATGAAAATAAATTTAAAATGATAATACAAGTACCAATGGAAAACGGTAATATAGAACCGAGATTTTGACCAGCAGCTGTCCAAGGTGAGCTGCCTAAATGTGAAATTATCATAAAGCTATTGCCTAAAGCATTTAACATAATAGAACAAACGAACCATAAGAAATTCACGAAATAATTTCTCATCTTATCTCCTCCTATTTTTCATCTTAGTGTTTTAAAAAGCACTTTCATACAAAATAGTACTTATCTTGTTCTTTAATTAAAATTCACACTCATAATACAATAAATTTACCCTTATTTAGTTTGAAAACAATGTAAATTCCTGTTGTATGTAAATAACTTTTTGTATAGCAGTAATTAGATTGTATCAGGTTAGATTGATTTATAAGGTAACCTGATTTTGTAATTTTTACATTCCTCTATAAGATTAAAAAGTATCTATTTTGTTAGGATTAGAAAATTTTATTTAAAATATCACCAATACAAAGAGCCACTTGTATAAAACAAGTGGCTCTTTGCTACGTTAAAGTCTATAAAACATTCACGTATCATTCACAAACTAATTATAGCATTCGCTATTTATATTTGTAGAAAATCTTCTACTTTTACATCCTTCTTTAACTTTCGCAATCCTTTATTTATCCTATAGATGGTGGAGTATTTAGGTATGTAGTCTTTATCATTACAAAGCCTAGATATAGTTGGGCGACTTAACTTTGTTGCCTTTTCGAGTTCTAATTGATTAATATCTTCTTGCTTATCTAACCATTTTCCAAATCTTGTTCGCTTCTTTCCTAAGCCTAGAATCATACAGCCATCTCCTTTAACAAGAAGTATGGACATTATGTAACTTTTTTAATCATTAGAAAAAAAGTTACATATAGGACAAGCATTAGTTCATATCATAAATTAAGACGTCAGAAAGAGACGTCAACTTAAAGTATCAGGAATGGAGAGAATCAAATGACAAAAGAATTAGCAATCTCGTTACTAAGTCGAAAAGACGTCTATTTAACGCTAGAAGGCAAACAGATGTTAGAGGTCATCTTGAAAGAGAAAAACGCGTATGAAGAGAAATAAGAAGTTGAAAAATCAAGTTGACACCTATCGACCAACCGTGCGGTATCATTCTATGTATCGTACATATGTAGATAGTCTGTTTCAAGCTACAGAATTAGACCGAAATCAAATTATGAGGTGTGCGCTTTTTACTGCAGCGCACAATCCTGTTTTCTTAGCGTTAATGAATCAGTATAAAATGAGTGACGTCCCTCTCCCCTCCTCTCCGTGGCAGCCTTCTTCTCACCCATTATGGATGGAACAAGAGCCCAACATCGAAGAGAAAGGAGGAGGAGAACATGATGACCTTGAGCGAAAAGGAACGTCTACAAACACTTCTACGTTACTTGGAACATCAACAGATGGCCAATCAATGTCAGGAACAACTATTGAATCCGGCCGACAGCCTTTTACCAATGAAAAGGCTGCACGGATCACGAGACGTCAGCGACCGATTGAGAGACGAACAAGGACGTTTCCTACCTTACAATTATCAAATAATGGAGGAATCAAACTTGATTTCAGGTAAAGAAGTAGCCTTACAACGAAAACTAAAAATAGAACCGATTGAAGGTTCTTATAATAGCTATGCGGTGAATGAAAAGGAAAAGAGGGATTGGAGTGGGAATGTCTATTTAGCTTGTGTGGCAGCGATATTAGCGATCGCCTTTTTTACCTGACGTCTTTTTAGAATAGTGTCGATATTTTGGTCATAAACATATAGCATGAATACAGTTAAGACCGCCTTATACACTGATACATAATGGGCGGTCTTTGTTGTAGCTATTCTTCCAAATTGAACTTCACACAGGAAAGCCCTTTTCGCTTTAGATTAAGGAAAAAGGTTTTCTATTTACGAAATATTGGATAACAAAAATATCAGCTAATTATGAGGTGATATATTTTTTTCTGTTATTAATGTAGTCAGTACAGTCTTGGCTGAAGGTAAGTTACTATGTTCAGCTATTTAATCACGCCATGGATTAAATATTTACCCCATTCCCTCATCGCAATGGTTTCTCCAGCTTCAGCTGCTTTCTGTAACCACTTTTCACCTTCCATCACATTCTGTTTCAACTCATGTTTTCCAGTTAATAATCGATAGCCTAATATTCTCATAGCTATTGGTTCATGTACGTCAGCTGCTTTCCTAAGCCAATACTCGCCTTCTTCTACATTCTTTTCTATATCCAATCCTTCAAGTAATCTGTATCCTAATACTCTCATAGCCATTGGATACTCCAACTCCGCAGATCTTCGAATCCACTTTTCACCTTCAGCCTGATTTTTATCCAGGTCTTCCCCGACGAGCAAACGGTAACCCAACTCCATCATGGCCCATCGATCTCCAGTATCCGCAGATTTTCTGAGCCATTTTTCGCCTTCCTCAGCATCTTGTTTCACTAGCTTGCCCGTTAATAATTGAAACGCTAACTCATTCATCGCTCCATTATCTCCAGCTAGGGCAGCTTGCCTTAACCATTTGATTCCCTCTTCTACATGGATGTTACTTTTTTCTTTCTTTTCATTGAAATCGATAACATCAGCCATGTGTTCACTCGTTGGGTTTTCTTTTTCATTTTGAGTCAAGACGTTCTCCCCCTTAACGCTTCTACTTTCACTTCACTTACTTCTGGTATTCATAAGTAACCGGAACTTTGTCCATTTTGACAGTTTTGGCCACGACATAACGACGATAGCCGTCTTTTAAAATCTTGGACCCTTTTTCAATTGTCAAAGGCTCATCTAAGCGTCCTGTGCGTTTCACAAAATCAATGACCTTTTGTGTTTTTTCAGGATTTGGACGTGTCCTTAAGAACTCTTCAGGTACGATAATGTCATCAAAGCTTAAAACATCCTGTGTCCCTTTTGGCTGATTTGGCATCTGTTTCTTTTGTGGCTCAGCCTTTTTGTCTTGAACAGGCGTCTCCTTCACTTCTGACTGTACTGTTTCAGCTTTCTTCTCTTCTTTTGCTACAGGTTGAGAAGTAGTTACCGGTTTTTCTTCCTGTTTGGTAGCAGCAACCTCTTGTGTTGCTGCAGAAGCTTCTTGTTTGGCCTCTTTTTTATCGTTTGATTCATTGGTTTCTTTGTTTTTTTTATTCGGGAGAACGGTAATCTGGAAACAGATCACGCCTACTTCACCAGGACATTCATCAATCGGAATGTCTAATGTTGGTTCTCCTTGAATTAAGATTTTTTCATGCATAATACTTTTTTTCGTGAGACCTGTTTTATTAAAAGCCTTCTTTGCAACAAATACCGTGTACGAAATAAACGTACTCTTCTTCAACCCTTTAGGCGCAGATGGTGACCCTTTTTCACGCATATCAAAGGCAACATAGCGATCGTATTCTCGAAGTGGTCCTGTGGATGATCCGGTTAACGTAATTTTATGTGGCATAATGTTCTCCTCCTGCGTAGATATATAGGTATTTATTATTTAGAACAGTGTTCCAAATAAACATACCTTAATAATAATTTAGCTTCTAAGAGATTTCTTCACTTTCTACATTTTCTCCTGTCGTACATATAAACAGAGACTATGCGCATACTTTTAGTATGGACTTGTAGCTCAATGGCAGAGCAGCCAGTCGTATTACACTATACAACTTTGGCGTCTTGCAGGTTCAAATCCTGCCAAGTCCTCTCTTAAAACACTGAATACGTTAAAAATAGCGAAAGTCCTTATGATGCTTTAACTATTTTTAAAAATTAAGAAGCTGGTTCCTTTAATTTAGCATGTTGGTGCAATAAATCTTGTTCCTCAGGTGTTAATGCTTGTCCTAAATCTTGTTTCAGTTCCGCCATTTCTAACGAACTGTACGTTGAGCAGTGTTCTTGCAGCAAGTTCTCTTCTTCTGTTGTTAACTCTTGTCCTAATTTCTGCTTTAATTCAATTATTTTTAACTGTTGACCTAAAGATATTTCTGCTTTTTCTGTACCCTTCTCTTGATCTTTCTTAGCCTTTAACCAATCAGGAACGATTTCTTTACGGATAATACGCTTTGGTGTAAACAATTTTGTAGATGACTCTTTTTTATGTATAACTTCCTCATCAGTTGGATATACTGGTGAATAATTCTCGTTTTCAGGATCAATCAACTGATAGAATTGGTTTTTCGCAATTTTATAGATTAACTGGCACATATTATCTAAGGTTAAAGGTTTTCCTTTATGATTAGCTTCATGCACATATTTATCTAATCCAACAATGGTGGAATACGCAATTTCATGTATTTGCTCTTTTTCAATCGTAATCTCTGTATCTCGTTTTACGGCTTTTGCAGCATTTTGAATACGAGCATAGAAGTCTTGTAGTTGATGTCCATATTTACCTGCATAGACTTGATTGACTTTTTTAGGCACACCTTTGATATACGTAAAGGACTGTGAAACAGACATTAAATGATTATTTATATGATTTACAGGTAAATCAAGGTTAATAAAGGCATCAGGTGATTTATCAGCCTCTAAGCTTGTCATATCAACGTTTTCATCACTTTCTGGAGACGTCACAGGACGTGTCACAGGAGTGGTCATTTCTTCTTTTTCAAGGCTTTGTACACCTGTTGTGTCATGGGCGAAAAAGATTTCGTCGCAAATGTGATGAAAGTTTTTATGGCTTTTAAGGATAAATACATAGCTATCAGGGTGAGTACCCGTTGCATCCTCTTTAATGTATCGTGCCACAAGTATAAAGGGTGTCGCTTTTAACGAGCGCACAAAACGAGAAACTGTACTTTTTGAGGCATTAAATTTCTTCATGAGCGTTTCAGAACGGATTGCTTGAATGCCCGTAGCGACTAGGTTATAGATGACATAATCGAGCATTTCCATTCTTTTTTTAGGAAATTCTTTATGTATGGCAGATTGTTGTTGTTTAAAGTGGGTACGAAGAATTTCTAAAAACTCTTCTTTCTTTTTCCGAAGTGTGGACTTGTTGGTCCATAACCATTTGAATTGTCCATTGAAGGTATCTACATCTTTTAAATAGCAGGTCAATATCTTTGTCATTTGTTCATCGTCTCCTTTAAGGAACACAAAAAAGACACTATTTCCCTCGAAAAAGGAAAACAATGCCTTGATTTTGATGAACTAAGCCCTTGAAATAGATGTCAATTTCATATAAAATAAAAACATAAGTTTTATTTTATAGAAAAACTAAATCTATTAACAAGAGACTTCGACAAGTGTTTTCCCTACTGTGTTTAGGGTGAACGGTTTAAGAGTGTTGACAGCACTTCTTAAACAGTTGAAGTCTTTTTTCTATTCCGCACGTTTTTGTTAGTTTTATTATAGCGTTAACTAGTCTCATAATTCAATAAAAATTAGCAAAATATATCAAAACGAGTATTTTGGGCTAATCTTTTTCATTTAGATAATAAATAATTAAACAAATATTTATCTAAAAAGCAAAATCTTTCTCTCTACTCTCAATCAGTATAAAAAAGTGCAATTTTTAGTTTCACTATAAGTGGTCTTCTAAACTAGCATTATTTAAAAGAGGCATTGCCCTTAGTTAATTCAGCTTAACTAAGGGCAATGCCTCTTTCGTTTTTTTTATTTCATATTTAATTAAAATAGATTAATCATTGATTTTATTGAATATCATACTCTCTTTCAAGCCGATCGACTAAATGTTCACTTATATAATCTTCGATGAAAGCTCGCTTTTTATTATAATTTTCTTCCTTTTTGAAACTAAACAGACCAGTTTTCACAGTTATATTCCGTTCTTCTTCGGGTAACATAACCCATTTTTCAATTGCTTCTTTTTTTAATTTGTTTCTAATTTTCAATTCATTTAGACGCTGCTCTTTTTCTAAGATTCTTTGGTTGTTTGTAGTTGCAGATGTTTCAGGGAGTGCCTTTAGTACATCTTGAAATTGAGATAAAATCTCTTGATTTGTTTGTCCACTTTGTTTCATAAATGTTGTTAAAACCTGAACCATAGAATCAATTTTCTCAGTTGCCTCTGCTAATTGTTCCTCTAAATTCACTATTTTCTTCTCAAAAACTGTTTTCATAGGCTCATTCTTTTCTAACATCTCAGATGTTGTTTCTCCATTAAAATGTGAACGAATTTGCTTAATAGAGTAACCATTTTCTTCTTTTAATCTCTTAGCCTCAAGTAACATATCAATCTCTTCTCTTTTAAAGCGACGATGACCACCTTGAGTACGGATTCCTTGAATATTAAAATCCTCTTGATATCTTCGAATGGTTTGGTCAGAAAGCCCAGTAAGCTTTATTACTTCACTTAGTTTGAATTCTTCCTCAGTTTGTTTCAAAATTAACCCCCTCCTCTTCTCAAGTATAATAACAACAAATTTGTTGCTATTATAACAGAACTGACACTGATTTTTGAGAGATTTAATGATGGATTTTGTGTTAGATTTACAGTGTTTTTGCTATTTTTGATAGAATAAACAATCCAAAGTTCTAGTTCATTATAACAAAGTTCTTAAATAGACTAAAGGAATGAAATCTAACTATAAATCTATAGGAAGTAACTGTTAAGTTTAGATTGGAGTAGACTAAAGGAATGAAATCTAACTATAAATCTATAGGAAGTAACTGTTAAGTTTAGATTGGAGTAGACTAAGGAATGAAATCTAACTATAAATCTATAGGAAGTAACTGTTAAGTTTAGATTGGAGTAGACTAAGGAATGAAATCTAACTATAAATCTATAGGAAGTAACTGTTAAGTTTAATTTAAGTTAAACTTAATAGATGGAACCTTACTGCAAATCTGTAATGAATTACTTTTAGGTTTAATTTAGGTTGAACTATAAGGATGATATGACTGAAATTCTATAGTGAATGAATATTTAGTTGAACTTGAGTTAGGATTAAGTTCAACTAAATGGGGGAGTCTTACTGTAAATCTATAGTAGTTGATTATTAAATATAAAATTAGTTGAGATTATAATGTTTATTAATTATTAGAATAACAACCTTTACTTTCAAATTAAAAATATGGCTTTAGAGTTTTCTTTTTTTGTAAAAATAATGAATTATAGTAATCCTATGTTAATATTCTATATCTGTTTTTATTCTTCAAGATATAGAAATTCTACCCACAAACAGAATACCCTTGATTCTGTTTGTTCAAATATTAATGGAACAGTAACCATTAAAAAATGTGTGTATCGTCCAACTTGAAATTCACTCGATATGGTTATCAAACTAGATCAGACAGATGAAGAAGAGGTAAGTTTTGTTGCACAATAAAAAGCGAATCAAAACGTGAAATTGCCTGTTTAATTATTGTATGAAGATGATGGCTATTACGTGGTAAGGATTAATGATTTATCTCCAAATTGGGAGGCACTAGCCTTTGATCTATATCAAGAAAATGAGGAAAAGGAAAAGTGAAGAGGGAAAAGGAACAAAAAACAAACAAGAATATGCGCTTTTGGTGAATGATTTAGAAAAACAATTTGTTAAAAAGAAAATGAAAAACTATGAAAAAGCAATCACGGTAGAAGCGAAACATAAACATCAAACGCAACAAAAAATGAACGAGTTACAACGTGATATGAAGTACCAAGTGGAGGAGGAAAAAGCAGATACGGAATCAAAAATTGCGATGAAAAAGGATACCATTCAATCTAGTGATGAGAGCATTCAGCTCTATGAAGATGAACAAAAAAGCTTACAAGAAAAGCTCCAAAAATTGAATGAAAAGCAGCAAGATTTAGCCATGAAGTGAAAAAACACAGGGGGACGCAAAGGGGACATGGCTCCAAAACAGGGGGACATAAAGGGGACATTGGGATTTTAAAGGGGGACGCAAAGGGGACATTAATCGACTTTCTTTGATATCACGGTTTTGCTAGGCTCTGCCTAGCCTATCACCCCGTGTGATAGCAAAAACCCCTTATGCTCTTCTCTTCTCTTCTCTCTTTTTTAGTGGGGAACCACAATTTACAGGAAAGGAACGAATGTCATAGATATGTTTTTACGAAATATTGATCCAATTGCTGTTAAAAAAATAGATGAAATCGCAAAAGAAAAAAAGATTTCTCGTCAAGAATTCTTAAAAGGTCAGATTGAACACTGGCTGTTTTTCAAGAACAAAAAGATCGTGAAGCAGAGTTAGAACATCTCATTGATCGAAATATAAAGATGATGGAAAAGTGTGCAGGGGCAATTGAAACAATCAATGGATTTATTCAAGAAATGAGGGGAGAGGAATGAGTACGCCTTCTTTTATTCCAGGCGTAGTGTTGAAAAACAAAATTTGTTACATCTGATAAAAAGGCTTTTCAGGATTATGTTGATTATGTAGATCGTGATGATGCTAAAAAAGAGCAGGATGCTCATGAGAAACTGTTTACCCTTTATCAAGATTATATGGATAACCCTAATAAGACATCTTCTTTGTTTACTGAACAATCGGATCAATTGAATGGGCAGGAGAAAAAGCAATTAAAAAAGTTGTTTGAAAAAGCGCGATAGCATTTTAGAGCGTGTCACGGCTGAAGAAAAATATTATTCAACCAAAACACAAGCGATCAAAAATGGATGGATGACAAAGGAGGAAGTCGTGAAACTTGAACATCAGATTAATTCAACCATGACTAAAAACGAGAAGGGGGTCATGAATGGTCAAGTTCAAGAACAATCTCTTACTTTTCAAGACCGTATGGAAGTGGGCAGTCAAATGCAATTCCAAAAACGTACAGGCACCGTCAAAAAGAAAAAAGAAGAACAGGAACTCGAAAGGTAAGGGAGCATAAAGCTCTCTTTTTTATTGGTCAATTACACATTATATAAAGAGAACCTACATTAAATTTTTATTAATGTTGGCCTTTCTTATTTGCTGTACAATTAATGTAATAATATAAGTGGGAATATTCAAATAAAGGAGTAGAAAGTATGGAAAAACAAGAATATGAATGGGTAAAACAAACACGTCAAATCTTATTAGAGCAATGTAAAGAATTAAATGAAGGTGATTTTACAAAAAAACTCGGATTTGGTTCTCAGAGTGTAAGAGATTCTTTGATTCATGTGGCGGGTTGCTACCATGCTTGGCTCGGTTCTTTTGTTCTTTTACAAACGAAATCGCCTCTTTTAACAAAAGAAGTAATTAATAATATGCAGATAAGTGATATTCAACTTTATTTTGACCAAGCAGATGCATATGTAGATGCTGTATTTGAACAATTTAGTGATAACTTCGATGACATTATTGAGAGAGAACTTGTTTGGAGACCAGAGGTTAATAGGATAAGAAAGACTCCTCGACAATTGCTCATGCATACAATTACACATGAGTTCCACCATAAGGGGCAAATTGTAGCTATGTTACGTTTATTGGGTTATATACCTAAACATACAGACATAATTGCTCTATCTGATAAGGAATATGGATCAGTTTCTTCAGGTAAGGAATAAGGGAGTTAGTTAAAGGTTTCTCCTTCAAAATTAACAAGCTTTATCCAACATCTACATGTAACTTAATAAAATTAAATGCAAAAAAGCAGAGGTTGTTCATTCCTCTGCTTTTTCTTATGCAACTTGAGCCAATACTAGTGGTGAACAGCTGTAACAAATTCCTTTTAGAGCCGTTTCCTTAATGAAATCAGCTATAAGAAAAGAAAAATTGCAAAATGAATGTGCAATTTTTTTGCACGGAATAATGGAGCAAATTCTTCAAAAAAACGGAAAGAAACGCAAGAAATAGAACGCTAAAAATGGCAAAATATTGAAAAATGAGGGGCTGAAAAGCTCCCTTTTTTCATATGGTGAAGTGAGGGAGGGATTAGATGGGAGAACGAAAACATGTCAAGGAGGAGGAGGTTATGAAAGCGCGAGATGTTGATTTGTTGTCGTATCTGGAAGCGAAAGGCGAAAGCTTTGTGAAAGAGGGAAAGTATTACCGTCATACCGAACATGATAGTCTACTTATCAAAGGGAACATGTACGCTTGGAATAGCCGCAATGAAACAGGATACGGGGCGATTAGTTTCGCTCAAATGTATTATGGGATGTCGTTCCCACAAGCCGTATTAGATATTAATAAAGGGGATTATAAAGAAGTTTCTCTTTCACATGAACAACCGTCGGTTTCAACATCAAAAGAGCCTTTTCGCTATCCAAAAGAGTTAGAAGTAAAGGATCAAAGCAAAGTAAAGGACTATCTGATAAAGGAGCGTAAAATTGATCCTCGGTTAGTTAACTGGCTGCTTCAAAAAGACTTAATCGCCCAGGACAAACGGAACAATGTCGTGTTTAAATGGCGTGAACACGGGGGCAAAGGAAAGGTGATTGGGGCGGATCGGCAAGGAACAGCTTCCATGAACAATAAACGAGGTTCCTTTAAGCAAGTCTTACCGAACGATAACCCACATACAGGCTTTTCAATTGACGTTGGTCGCCCAAACAAGATTCATTTCTTTGAAAGCTCAATTGATGTGCTTTCTTATTGGAGTATAAAGGAGAATCAATTGCAGAATACACGCCTTATTAGTATGAATGGCTTGAAGCCTAAAACAGTGGCTCAGTCTTATATTGAAGCTCGAAGAGAAGGCTTAAGCATTAAAGAAATGGTGTTAGCTGTCGATAATGACCAAGGGGGAAAAGAATTTATTGACAAAATGAACCAAATCGTTAATGCTGATTTAGTAAAAGCAGATATTCCAAAGGGAGCAAAAGATTGGAACGAGCAATTAAAGAAGAATGGAAAAACCATTCAACCTGTGGCATCACGTCTCCGGAATAAACAAACAGAACAGGAGCTTTCAATGAATGGATAAGGTGTTTCAAAGTGTGTTTTATCTTTTTCTTATTATGATTTTATTTAAACTTTCTACATTTGCTTACCGTGTGATTCGTGAACGAAGGTATATGAAAGAGTTAGCCCAATCAGGTATGCCTTATATTGATAAGATGGATGGGTATCAATTTGAGGTATATTTGCGAGCACTTTTTCAACAACTAGGATACAAACCACAGATAACGCCAAAATCAGGTGATTTTGGGGCTGATCTAGTGATGAAAGGTAAAGAAAAGGTTGTGATTCAAGCCAAACGGTATAGCGCTAAAAATAGGGTCAGCCTTTCAGCAGTACAAGAAGCGTACGCAGCAAAAGTGTATTATAAGGCCAATCAAGCTTGGGTCGTGACCAATAGTTATTTCACGAAACAAGCAAAAGAGCTTGCAGCTGCATGTGATGTAACTTTAGTGGATCGGGCGGATCTTCAAAAATTTATTAACGAGGTAAATCCAGTTTTTAAGGCACGGGAAATCTTTGAAAATATCACACCAGAACCTCGTAAGTGTCCGAAATGTGGGCAGGATCTAGTCGTACGAGATGGGAATGGTACTCGCTTTTTTGGTTGTTCTTCTTTCCCTTCTTGTTGTCATACGGAGAAAATTAATAAGGAAGTAAGTAAAAGCAGACCTTCATTATAATAGGGTCTGTTTTTTCTTACTCTCAAAAGGAGCCGATGTTATGAGTTCATACACTAGTCTTAACTGATTGGTGAAGGGATATTTTTTTATGTATAACTCATTAGATTCATCACATAATAACAGTGTAATGGTATTGTTTTCTCTCCAAAGAGATTCAATCACACTTACCCTACTTCAATCTTCCTTCTAACTGATTGAGTGGGGTTCTTTTTTATGTGTATTTTAAGACGCTGAAATTTGCATCGAATGAGTAGTTGTAGTTGTACACAAAATAAACGTTCATTTCGTCAGAGAGCGTTTCTCTGCAATTAATAGAACTGAAATAGTGCCTAATAGAGAATAAAAACAGGTGGATTTCAAATAATATTGATAATTCACAAATAATGGAGGTCGTCTATGCGTTCAAATAATAATTTTGTGGTACTACTGTTCTTCTCTATTATGGGTATAGTTGCTACCACTGTTTTCAGTAGTGTTCTTATTTCTCAGAATAACCGTCTTTTAAGGGACAGAAAACAAAGATAAAATAAAAAGAGGTTAACTTGTTGTAAAGCAAAGTTGGTCTCTTTATTTATTAAATAATCGTTGAGAAAAGCATCTTTCCATTTGGAAGGTGCTTTTTTCGTTTCTTATAAAAATATAAAAAAGAGGAGAGTTCTTATGAAGAACATTTTTATGAAATCAATGACCATTCTTACATTACTAATGGTCGCATTATGTGGAGTAAATCAAGGGAAAACAGAAGCAGCAAGTAAAGCTGCGAATCAAGATTTGATTATTATTAACAAGTACTACAACAAGTTTGCTTATTTTCATAATGGCTATATTGAAATCGTTGATCCAGTAGCAACGGGAAAAACGTGGGAGAAAACACCTGTTGGATTTTTTAAAGTGGTAAACAAGATTAAAAACCGCCCTTACTATACAGGACATATTCCTGGGGGCGATCCTTGCAATCCCTTAGGAAAACGTTGGTTAGGATTAAATGCTAACGGTACGTATGGCGATACATACGGTATTCATGGCAACAACAATGAAAGTAGTATTGGAAAATACGTGAGTCAAGGTTGCGTGAGAATGTATAATGCAAATATTGAGAAGCTTTATAATAAAGTTCAAGTAGGCACACCGGTTGCAATTACTTATTCCTATAAGAGCTTTGTTGATCTAACTAAAGTTTATGGGTATTATTTCAAAGGCTACAAGTTAAAAAACAACTAATATCTAAACAGCATTCCGTTATCACGGGATGCTGTTTTTTCTTTGTCTTCTTGCCATATAGCCCTTATCATAGAAATATATGAAAAATATGGTGAGGGAGGATATAATTATGCGAGCGAAAATCGAAAAAGCTAAACATGTGTTAATGTTTAAAGCTACAGGGGAGTTTTATGCGCATGAGGTAAATCAAGATAAACTAAAAATGGGCTTTTTTATCTGTCCTTCTTGTGAAGTCAGAGTTTATTATAAATACGACCATTTCTTTTCCCGTGAACATACACGAAATTGCAACTATGTGAAGGAACAATTTAAGAAAAAAGCCTACTAGGTAAATGAAGGTTCAACAATTTTATATGAGATTACGGAGAAAAGGGGGGAAATTATATGAAAAATCATGTTTATCAAAATGGACGCTTAATTCAAACAAATAAAAAGTTTTCAGCATTAAAGCAAAAGCAGAAAGAATGGATAACTAACGAATTAGGACAACGCTATATTAGTGCGATCAACTACCCTCACGTCAAATTACACCCCAGGAAACGAGATCAAATTTTAGACGAAGTTTATGATGTTATTGTAGCCAAGGACATATGGATACCTTTTCATGAAGTGAAAAAACATTACTTTAGAAAAATCCCTTCTTTTATAAGCAGTCATCGAAAAATGATGGAAAAGCAGGAAGATGAAAAACTGGAGTAATTATTTTGTTTAAATAAAGGAGAAATTTTTCTGCCTAAAATAATGTTTTTTTCGGAACTTCATCAAAAAGGGAACGCTTTGGGCTAAAGGGTTTTGATGAGTTCCTTTAGCTCTGTTAAATATACTTTAATCCAAAAAGCACCCTGAAAGGATGTGATGAATTTGAAAATAGTGAATTTATTAATGACATTGATTGCTGTTTTACTCTTTATATCTGGTTGCAGTACGCAAGTACCAAAAGAGAAAAATAAGGTAGAAGATATTTTAAGGCATAGGGTATTTAATTTAGATGCTGAAACTATTAAAGACTTAGAAAAAGGAATCATAAAAGGAACACCTTTAAGGCTTGATAATGATACTAAAATGAGTGATGTAGAAAGAATTTGGGGCAAACCAAACGAACATTTTGACAATGAAGACATTCAAACATATAGATATACAATTGAAAATCAAAATTTCATTATCGACGAAGATGAAATGAACGAAATTTATACAATTCAAGTTGAACTTGATTATTCAAAAGATGAAATTTTGGAGATAATGGGTAAACCAACAGAACCTGGGAATATTTTTATTTATGAAAAAGAAAATTATAGTATTCAATTTGAGAAATTCCATAATAAATGGCGACTAATTTTAAGAAAAAGATAGGCTGTTTTTACATTTGTTTTCCTATTTGCACTAATATACGGCTTCGTTGCAGTGCATTAACAACTAATAGCCTTAAAGAGACAAACCTTTTAATTACGGTTTGTTTTTTATACTATTGCTCTCAACAAAGAGAGCCTTCTTCTGAACTGATAGGCGTAAATACCTTTACCCATTTATAAATTGTTACTTCTGATACACCATATTCGCTGCTTAAATCTTTAACCGAGTTTCCCACATGATATAAATCCACAATGTTTTTCTTAAACTCATCATTGTAAGGACTTAATTAAATGGTGTCCATGAAACTATACTAACTCCAGATCCAAAAAGGTACACCTTTTTAGACGATAGGAAAACTAATGAAAAACCGTCTTTTTATCTTCTGAAATAAACCTTATTGTACGTATAAAAAGTAATTAATCTTTTTATACGTTATGTCATATATTTAGAGTATGTATAGGATATACAAGCCTAGTTTACATAAAGCCTTTTATCTGAAGGGATATATTGTAAAAATACTTATTGAAAGTTATAGTTGTACTATTGAATTTTACATAATTATCTGACAATAGTGAAAGGATATTGATGAAAATGAAAATTAGTAAAAAAGGTGCAGAACATTATATATGGGGAGACAAATGTGATGGATGGCGTTTAGTAAATCAAAATGATTTAAGTGTTATTCACGAACGTATGCCACCTAATACCTCTGAAGTACGTCATTATCATACAAAATCCCGGCAATTTTTCTTTGTATTAATCGGCACTGCTACTCTAGAGATAGATGGGAAATTAGAAAATATAGCACCCCTTGAAGGTGTAGAAGTTCCTCCTCATGTCCCTCATCAAATGATGAACCGATCTAATGAAGACGTTGAATTTCTTGTTATTTCTCAACCAACAACCAAAGAAGATAGAATACCAGTTTAATTTTAAATCAACTTGTTAACTAAAAGTAGATATCATATCCACTTTTAGTTAACATAATTAAAGTTTCCGGAACACATACAAAAAGAGAACCCTTGGCGTAGAAGGATTCTTAAAGAGTTGGTTTCTCTCCAATATGCAGCTTTTTATACACCCTTGATATGACGGTATCCTCTTCAGGTGTGGGTAAAGAAAAAATGTATAAAAAGCGCACTTTTTATACATATGCTAGTCCTCATAAAAATAGTCTTTAGGGAAATGAAACTAAATATAATAACGTTTATGTCAACTAACTTTGCAAATTCTATACAATCAACATAGCAGCTTTATGAAAGGGGAATTGTGTAAACCAAAAATGTGTAGAGTATATAGTATAAACCAGAAAAGGACATCTATTCTCAGTTTAAAGAGATAGTCCTTTTTTGTGAAACAATAGGTATTAAGGTAGATTATTAAGCAATTTCTTTACTATTAATAGGTGCCAGTATTATATCAGTCATTTCTTCATAATCATATTAACTTGTAGGTATAACTGTAAAATGTTCTAATTTATTAAGAACTCCCTGTTTGAATGAAAAATACATTACAAATAATTTTTATTCATATTTAAGGGTTGGTTAATAATACAATTGCATTCTTTTGAAAGAAGGAGTAAACTTTGAATGAAAAATAGATTTTATCGGGAGTCTGTGGAATCAGGCTGAGAGTACGACTAATCTGTCGTAGACCGTTGAACCTGTTGGATCATGCCAGCGTAGGGAAAGTGATAATAGCGATAGTCTAAGCACTTTACTTATGTAGAGTGCTTTTTTATTTTTTTAGGAAAGGGTTGGAAGCAGATGAAACAGCAACAAGAAATTATTGAAAGTACGCTTCAATTTATACAAAATCAACTTTCTTCAGAAGATGATTTCAATGAACAAGCCTTACAAATATTCTCATATCAATATCAACATAATCTTCCATATCGGACGTTTTGTATGCAAAAAGGGAAAACGCCAAGAATGGTCAAAACATGGAGGGATATTCCGGCAGTTCCCATTAACGCTTTTAAAGAAGTTACATTGAGTTGTGCTGATCCTAATGAAGCAGCAGCTGTTTTTATGACAAGTGGTACTACGAAAGGAATTAAGGGTAAGCATTATCACCCGATTTTACATATATATAATCGATCAATGACTTTAAATTTTAAACAAAGGTTTATGAAGGACACAGAGAAAATACGTATGGGAGTTCTCTTTCCCACAGCAAAAGAACTGCCGAACTCTTCATTAGCTCACTATTTAGCTTTAGGAATGAAGGAGTTTGGTACTGAAGATAGTCACTATCTAATAAATGATAACGGAGTTGACATGGATCGTTTGCTAGAAGAATTAAGTCACTCTGAAGAAACTGGGGAGCCGTATGCTCTTGTAGGAGCAAGCTTTAGCTTCGTACACATGTTAGAAAAACTGGAAGGCATGGGAAAAACGTTTTCTTTACCAAAAGGAAGCAAAATCCTAGATACAGGAGGATTTAAAAATCAATCAAAGGAATTGGATTTGGATGAGTTCTATCAGTTACTCTCCTCCATTTTAGGAGTAGATCGTGCTGAGTGTATTAATATGTACGGAATTACCGAATTAAGCACACAATTTTACGACAATGGAAATACAAATGTTCCATCTGTTAAATCAGGACCACATTGGATACGAACAAGAGTTATAAATCCATTAACAGGCGAGGAGGTATCCAAGGGTGAGCGTGGAGTACTTGTACATTGTGATCTTGCAAACTTTAACTCGGTAACGACAATTTTGACAGAAGATGTGGGAATTGAGGTCGACTGTGGTTTCCTTTTATTAGGAAGAGTGGAAGGCACTCAAGCCAAAGGATGCTCGATTGCTGTAGAGGAATTTTTAAAGGCAACAAAGGAATTTCCAAAATGAGAGAAACTGCAGGGTATCTCCCAGATATAGGAGAAGAATTTGAGAAAAAAGTTTTGCTGTTCAGAGACAAAGAGGAAGTATTAGAGGTGGAAATTCCACTTCTTACAGAAGAACAGATGGATAAGGTTATCCAGAAAGTCAAGAAGGCGAGTGCTGAGACGTTAAAATCTTTCTCGGTTATGGAGCTTGTGAAGATCATAGATCAAGTCATTGATAGATTACTTGATCGAAATACATCTTGCCGTCAAAAGGCGGAAAAGCTTTTACCTATTGTAACCGGCTATAGTGAGGAGCTAATTCGACTCGGTCTTACTTCTTACTTAAAAAACTTTCGAAAACATGAACTGCAACGTTTTCTTATTGAGGATTTAGGAAATCTTTCTTTACTCGATGAATTTCAACCTCGAGTAAAAGGGGGTTTTTCAAAGGCAATTGGACCGGATCTTATTACTCATATTTGGTCAGGAAATGTCCCGGGCTTACCATTATGGAGTTTCATCTCTGGTTTATTGGTTAAAGCAGGAAATGTCGGAAAAGTCCCAAGTGCTGAGCCTTTATTTGCTGGCTGGTTTGCTAGATTATTAGTGGAAATAGAACCGCGTTTATCAGACTGTTTTGCGGTGGTTTGGTGGAAAGGCGGCAACGAAGAGCGAGAACGTTCTCTATTTAAACAAACAGACGTTGTAGTTGGTTATGGGGGGAATGAATCATTGCAATCTATTCAAAGTCGTATTCCCATTACTACTCGTTTCTTGCCATTTGGACATAAAATCAGTTTTGGAGTCGTTTCTAAATCTTCCCTTGATTCTCACAAAGCTTGGCATTCCGCACGTCAAGCAGCTCTAGATGTGGTTCGTTATGATCAGCAAGGTTGTTATTCTCCCCATCTCTTTTATGTACAAAATGGGGGAAATATCTCTCCGAGAGAGTTTGCAAGGTATATGGCTCATGAACTAGATAACTTTGAAAAAAGGTTTCCACGCCGTAGTCTTTCAATGGAAGAGTCTGCATCATTAGCATCATGGCGCCAAAGAGAAGAGATGGATATTTATTCTAACCCTTATAAAGAGGTATTAGGGAATGCTGCAAATGATTGGACAGTTGTTTATGAAGAGAATGACATAAGTTTTAGTCCCAGCTGTTTAAATCGTATGATAAGAGTGATTGCATTTGAAAGAATAGAAGATATTATTCCTTCTATTGCACCTAACCGGTCTTTTCTACAAACGGTTGGTATAGCAACAAGCCCGAAAGAACTTTTTCATTGGGCAGAATTATTAGGAAAAATAGGACTCACACGTATTACAGCATTAGGAAATATGACGTCTCCAGAAGCTGGCTGGCATCACGATGGTCGATTTAATTTACTAGATTTGATTCATATGGTAGATATAGAATCTTCTGCTGAAGAGGAAAGTGAGAGATTTGCTCCTTATGTGGATTAGGAGGTAAAACATGAGTTTTTTAACAATCAACGATGTGACATATAGTTATCAAGGTAAAAATTTGGTTATTGATAGGGTGAACTGGAGTATTGAAAAAGGCGAGTTTCATTGTTTGCTGGGTAAAAGTGGTTGTGGGAAAACAACATTACTAAAGCTTGCTGCAGGCTTATTGCAGTCCAATGATGGGAGTATTCAATTAAATGGGAGAGAAGTTATGAAACCTTCCACGGAATGCGGATTTGTTTTTCAATCACCGACATTATTGGAATGGAAAACAGTGATAGAAAATGTGCTGCTTCCTATTTCTCTTCTACGAAAGATAACCGAAGAAGATCGAAAAAATGCAACAAATTTATTGGATCTTGTTGGATTAGCTTCCTATGTTAATCAATATCCTATGCAATTATCGGGAGGGCAACAGAGCCGTGTTGCTATTGCCAGAGCCCTTATTCAAAAGCCATCTATGTTGTTTCTAGATGAACCATTTGCAGCATTAGATGCAATTACAAGAGAAGAACTACAGGATGATCTTCTAAAGGTTTGTAAGTTGCATAACACAACTGTTCTTTTTATTACTCACGATATCTCAGAAGCTGTCTATTTGTCAGATCGATTAGCTGTCATGGCAGAGGGAAAGATTGCGTATGAATCGGCGGTTGATCTTCCGAGACCACGAATCATGAAAATGAAATATGAATCTTATTTTAATGAGTTTTGCCTAAACATACGTCATGTAATGGGTAGGGAACAATTATGAAGAAGATGCCGTTATATTCTTTTCTCTTATTTATTGTCTTGCTTATCGTGTGGGAAATGGCAGCAAAAAATATGTCAGAACTCATATTGCCTGCTCCCTCTATTATTTTTTCTACTCTTTTGGAGGGTATAAAGAGTGGATATTTCATGCCCCATATTATGCGGACTATGGCAGAGGTATTACTCGGCCTATTATTTGGAGGCTTATTTGGCTTTCTGGCTGCGATTCTTATGGGAGAAATTCAAATCATAAGGAAGCTTTTTTTTCCTTATGTTATTGCAAGTCAAGCTGTTCCAAAACTCGCTTTAGCTCCATTATTCATTCTCTGGTTCGGTTTTGGGATGACATCCAAAGTAGTAATTACAGCATTGATCTGTTTTTTTCCTTTGCTTGAGAATACGGTTACAGCTATCCAGTATACCGATAAACAGAAACAAGAATTGTTCCGTATGTTAGGAGCTAGCCGGTGGAAAACATTACTGCATTTAAAAATACCTGCTGGCATGCCAGGAATTATTGCGGGACTTCGTGTCGCTGTGGTATTAGCAATAGTAGGAGCTGTCGTCGGTGAATTTATTGGTGGTAGTGAAGGATTGGGAGCCGTAATTGTAGCCTCTCAGGGGATGATGGATACACCTTTAATGTTTGCGTCTTTAATTTTGCTAACTATCATAGGGATGCTTCTCTATCAACTCGTTAACGTAATGGAAAAGAAATGGATAAGACGATATACGAAGGAGATAAAAAAATGAGAACAAAAACATTATTAACAGCAATTGTCTTATTATGTATTACAGTGTTTTCTGCAGCATGCGGGACACAAGAAAAAGCAAGTACGACATCAGAAAAAAAAGAAATAGAAAAAATTCGAGTTGCAAATTGGAGTAAGCCAATTACAGAACAAACAAATCTATTAGTGGATGAGAAAAAAGAATTTTTCAAAGATAAAGGATTAGATGTAACCATCCTTCCTGGTGCTGGAGGAGGAGATGCTGTGAAAAATATTCTTTCTGGAAAAGCTGATATTGCCTTTGCAGATCCTGGATCACTTTTCTTTGCATTAGATAAGGGAGAAAAGTTGAGAGTAATTTATAATATTTATCCGCAAAATGTATTCAATATCGTTTCACTAAAAGAAAAAAATATTACGAAACCCGAAGATTTAAAAGGAAAAACGATTGGTGTCTATAGTTTAACAAGTGGAACTCGTCAAAACCTGTTAGTACTTTTACACGAAGCTGGTCTTACTGAAAAAGATGTAAAAATTGTAGAGACAGGTATTTCAAACTTTGCTCCCTTAATGCAGGGGCAAGTAGACGCTACGGCAGCAACAGATACAGGATTAGCCGCGGGTAAACAAAAAGGTTTAGGTGCAGTGAATGTAATGGAAGTAAAAGACTCTTTAAATGTACCAAGTGATGTATTTGTGGTAACAGAAAAAACGTATCAAGAGAAGAAAGAAGAGTTTAAACTATTTTTAGCAGCTTATCAAGATAGTGCTGAGTGGATGATTGAAAATCCAGAAGGAGCAGCTTCTTTAGCGAAGAAGTATGCAATTGATGGAACCGATGTGAAACAAAATTTAGAGATTATTAAATTACGAAACACTTCCAGTGTTTCCTCCTTAACAGATGAAAAGGGATTAGGATCCCTTGATACAACCGTTCTGCAAAAAGCTGCTGACACATATCAAAAATTAGGATTAATTAAGAATAAATTGAATATGGAAGAGGTTGTAAACCAAGAACTTCTTCCTAAGAAGTAACGGGGGAAGGATAATGGGGAAATTTTCAGGGCAAGTAGTACTTGTTACAGGAGCGAGCCGGGGAATAGGAGCTGCAATTGCTCGTGCATTTGGCAAGGAAAAAGCCTTTGTTATTGTAAATTACCTCCAAAATGAGGAGGCTGCCGAAAAAGTTGTATCATCTTGTATTGAACTCGGCGGTGATGGATGGGCTATTCAAGCAGATGTAACTTCCGAATCAGATATTAACCGAATGGTAGAGCAGATTTTAATGGAAGTAGGAAAAATTGATATTGTAATAAACAATGCCTTTAAATCATATAAATTTGATCCAGAAAAACGTAAAATGGCTTGGGATTTGAATTGGGAAGATTATCAAGCACAAATTGATGGAGCAGTACGCTCTGCGCACTATATGTGTCAAGCAGTTCTTCCTATTATGAAAAAACAAAGCCAAGGAAGTATCGTAAATATTATTAGTAATTTAGTTGAAAGAACACTTGTTCCTTATCATGAGTACAATACAGCTAAAACAGCTCTAATGGGCTATAGCCGTAATTTAGCAGCAGAGTTGGGGTCTTTTGGTATAAGAGTTAACTGCGTTGCTCCAGGGCTTGTATATCCTACAGATGCCAGTAAGAATACGAAGGAAGAAGTAAAGGAAATGATTATTGCCCAAACACCTCTTCGTAGAATTGCTACTCCTGAAGATATAGCTGGACCAGTATTATTCCTGGCTTCAGATTGGAGTCAATTTATGACAGGGCAAACTTTGTTTGTCGATGGAGGATTTGTAATGTAATGGAAGGAGTCGGTATTTATATTAAAATGCCGACTCCTTCTTTTGTGCCTTTGTAGATTTGTCAGTTTACAAAAAGGATAGCTTTTGTATGCTTAAGCATTAGTAAGTACTCTTAATTTGAGCAAACTACTTAAGATATGTAAAGTATCATACCTAAAAAAACTACTGAATGTGGGGTCAGTCTCCCTGCACAGTAGGTTTTTCTATTTTTAGTCTGTATACGTTATTCATTTCTAGTTTATATAAGCTTGATTATGTTAGTCTCACTTTCTGTCATATCATTAAGTAAATCTAAACATACTTTATTAAAAACATTGTTATTATTTACACATATTGTATAAAAATACACTATTTGTCGTCACTTAGAGTAAATGATAAAACATAAAATTTTATAAGTTAGTTTTACCTTTTACTTCTATATATAAAATACTTATACATTTTCTAATTAGTTGTTATAAATACAACAATTTATTAAAAGGGAAGTAGAAGATAGATTGGTATATGATAAGAAGTGGATTTGGATATTTGTCGTCACAGAAAGTTGATAGTTAAACTAATTGTTTTTAAGAAATACTTTAAGATTTACTTAACATAATTGATTTTATAGATATCCTCATATTAAAAGAAAGCATATCAGCAAATATAAGTAAGACTTCAAAAAGAGAGGAGTTACAATATAAAAAGAGGGAAATGATTCTCAACTATTAGGAAAATAAAATAAATAGTTTAGCTCTTTTTAAACGTGGAAGATAAAAAATATATTAAAAATTATTAGGAGGAATGCAAAATGGCAACTAATAAAAATAATGGCAAAATGAGCCGTGAAGAGGCTGGAAGAATGGGTGGCAAAGCTACCTCTAAAAATCATGACAAGGAATTTTACCAAGAGATTGGCGAAAAAGGCGGAGAAGCTACAGCTAAAAACCATGATAAAGAATTCTACCAGGAAATCGGTGAAAAGGGTGGAAAATCCAACAACAAACGTGATAACGACTAATTTTTTGTAAAACTAAATTTTTCTGTTTTACGCTGGATATCATATACATTTTTAGTTAGTATAATCAACATGGATAGAAGCCAAATTCTTTATATATAAAGAATTTAGCTTCTGTTTTTATCAAAAAATGATTAATATGTCTTGTCTCCGTTAAAAATAGAATTTTTCACAATAACATAATCAACATTACGAATTGCTTCTAGCTTATTTCCTCCCGCATAAGAAATAGAAGACTGAAGATCTTGTTCCATTTCTATAAGAGTATTTTTCATAGACCCTTTATGTTTTACCAACATCTTTTTACCTTCTACATTTTTCTTTTCACCTTTTTGGAATTCAGAGGCAGAACCAAAGTATTCTTTATATAGAATTCCATCTTTCTCAACTGATTCACCTGGAGACTCTTCATGTCCAGCAAATAGTGATCCAATCATTATCATGGACGCACCAAATCTGATTGATTTCGCAATATCACCATGCGTACGAATACCACCGTCTGCAATTATAGGCTTGCTTGCTGCCTTTGCACACCAACGCAAAGCTGCTAATTGCCAACCACCTGTTCCAAATCCAGTTTTAATCTTTGTAATACATACTTTTCCTGGCCCAATCCCTACTTTTGTTGCATCGGCACCAGCACGCTCTAGATCTCTTACTGCTTCTGGAGTTCCCACATTTCCTGCAATAACAAAACTATGGGGCAAGTTTTTTTTTATATGCTGAATCATCTGTATGACGGCATCTGAATGACCATGTGCAATATCAATCGTAATGTATTCAGGTGAAAGTTTTTCCTCTGCTAGTTGTTGGATAAATCTATATTCCTCTTCTTTAACTCCTACACTAATAGAAGCAAATAACTCACGTTCTTTCATATCTTTAACAAAAGACATTCGCTTCTCTGGCTGAAAACGATGCATCACATAAAAATAGCCGTTTTCTGCTAAGTAAATTGACAGTTTTTCATCTATAATTGTTTGCATATTGGCGGGCACGACAGGTAACTTAAATTTACGCTCCCCAAATGTTATAGTCGTATCACACTCAGTCCTGCTGTTCACTACTGATTTAGCAGGAATTAGCTGAATATCTTCGTAATCAAACACATTTTCCATTAAATACACCTCTAAAAACGAATAATTAATAATTAATAACCGACAAAAGTTCGTACTATGATAATATAGTTTATTTCTATAAGTATGTCAAAAATTTAGCCTATTTATGCTACATAATTAGTTCAAATCTACACCTAAGCTCAATTATTTAAGCTTAGTTCTCATGCTAGAATATAGGAGATCAACGACCAACTAAATCAAAGGATAATGAACATTTATAAGATGTATGCTCTATACAATTGTAGTTAACATAATGTTCCTTATAGGAAATCGTTTCATAATCTTTTTATCCCCTCCATATATTTAGACGATATAAATTCATCTATAGAGGAGGAAACTAATATGAGAACAAAACAAATGCGATTACGACGAATCCAACATCTGGCTCATGAAATTATGGATAAAATGAATAAAGATAATGAATACACAGACTGTCTTACATCAAAAATAGTCATAGATAACCTCCCACGAGCACTCGGTAACTTAGCAGATCCATTCGGCAACTATTCACTTGAATACTTAGAAGAAAAGGTAGACAAAGCACATTACTTATTATTTAAAAATGAAACAAAGCTAAAAATAAAATAATCATGAATGAAAATGATTATTATTATCAATACTATTAATAAATAAGGGTAACCATCTTCCTTATGGTTACCCTTATTTATTAAGCTTCTGGTATAAACGTTTTACAATCTGTATCTTCACTATCTGATGCTTGTTTGCCTTTATGGCTGACAACGTAAATCTCATCTGCCGTACATTTGTTGCCAGAATGCCAATACTTACAGTTATTTACTTCACAAAGAATATTTTGTTCCAAATTATCACACCTCCTCTTTTGTTATGATTAACAAGTTGGAGGTAGTTGATACGGTTCTGGTGCAAAGATTAAGTCCCTTTTAAAGAAGCATATAGATTCCTAACCGAATCTGTTCTTAGGCAACCATTCCAAATAGTTGATAGATGAACTTCATTTGATTTCGGACAGCCTTGTCCTGTAAAACAAGTTGCCCCTTTTTTATCATATGCATTGCTTCTATTCCAGAAATAATGGATGTAGCTGTGCGAAAAGATTTTAGTCCTAACATTGAACGAACTCGCTTTTTAATAAAACGATGATCTTGTTCCACGATGTTATTTAGATATTTGACTTGCCTTATTTGGATGCCTACAGGCATCTTTTTTTCTTTCTTTAACTTTTCAATGGCTATAGGATAGGCTGGGTTCTTGTCTACTGTGATCACACGGGGCTTGGAAACATGAAAAGACCGCAAAGCTTTCTTGAAGAAGCGCTTTGCAGCCCTATGATCTCTTGTTTTACTTAGGTAAAAATCAATTGTATTTCCTTCTGAATCAACGGCACGATACAAATACATCCATTGTCCTTTTACTTTTATATAGGTCTCATCCACTCGCCAAGAATCATTAATTGTCTTAAGGTGACGCCGTACTCGCTCATCTAATTCAGGGCCATATTGATGAACCCAGCGCATAATTGTTGTATGAGCAATGGAAAGTCCTCGTTCTTCCATCATTTCAACCAAATCACGAAAGCTGAGGTTATACCGTAGGTACCATCTTACATTTAACATAATGATATCAGGTTGATAGTGTTTCCACTTAAATGAATTTTGCTTTTCCATACCGATCACTTCCTTTTTAGAGTACTAGTATCAGTATGTCCAAGTTTAAAAGATTTGTTTCAAGCTAGGTTGTATTTTTGCACCAGAGCCGAAATATAAGTGTTCTTTATGTCAGACGTCAATTTTAACGGGTGAAGGATTAGAAATTCATCACAAAAACCCTAAGTTTCACGGCGGAACAAATGAGTATAGAAATTTAACATTGGTTCATACATCTTGCCATATTCTATGGCATAAAACATTTCCAGCAAAAGGGGAAGTCCCAAACGGTAAACAAACTAAAGCATTTTCTAAAATGCTAAGAAAAAGAAAACTGTAAGGTACTTATAAAATTGATTTGCAAGGTGCAATGTGTTCAAGATAGACCGGTAAACGTACACTTGAGCCGTATGTTCTGAAAGGGACACGTACGGTTCTTAGGGGGGAAAGGAGTGGTAACATTCGTGACCTACCCGACTGAAGAAGAGTATCTAAGCATAGATGATATAGAAAAAGAGAAGGTTAAAAAACCTTCTCTTTTTTTAGTTTAACTGTGTTTTAACCCTCTTTAATTAGAAAAAATACCTTACTCTCTAGGTGTTTTTTCTAATTTATTATGTTATAACTTTTCTCTTAACATAGAAATTTCTTCAATTAAATCTTTTATTAATCGTCCTAATCCGGCTAATTGTTCATCTTTGCGATCATAATCATCAATTTTCATAGATAGTTCTAAAATACGACAGGTCTCTTCAACTGTCAGGCCATGATCTCTTGCAAGAGTTTTTACTGTATCAAGAAATTTAACAGCATCATTATCAAAATAATCTTTTCGGGGTGTTTGATTAAATAATGTTCTCATTTTCTCTCTCCTTAAAAATTTAAGTTTCATATTAGTAAATTGTACAAATAAATCAGCGCCAGATTTGTAACTAGTACAGGCTGAGAGATTATATTTATTGCAAAGGCGTATTTTTAAAACTTGAGGCATTCGATTTCCAATGTTGCTGCCTATAACGTATTCGATAATCATCTAACGATCACCTACTGCAGTACATTTTCTTTTTTATTTTTATAAGTAGACAAGCAAGCTCACTGAAGTAGTTACATAGTATCTAAAGAATAACGACTTCGTTTATTAATCAGTATCTATTCCGTTAGTTTTTCTACGTGAATATTGACAATGTTGATTGAAAAAGAGCATCTGAGCATAGATGACTATATAATAAAAAGAGAAGGTTTTTAACCTTCTCTTTTTTAATGTAAATGTGTCTTCAGTCTTTTTAAAGCTTGAGACATGCAATTTATAATGTTGCTACCACTATTTCAGTTAGTTATTTTTTAATGCATGAAATAAAATTTCTGCTCCTCTTGTACTTAACACTATTCCACCTGAATATAACCTGTTTTGTAGAGAGATTTCACCTGTTATCATACATTCGAGCAAATGCGTATTTCTCTTTAAAATAATCTTGTCTTCATTTTCATTCATATGAATTTTTACAGGAGCTTTCTCTTTAATATTAAAAATGCGTCGTATCTCGATTGGAAGAGCTACACGCCCTAACTCATCTACTCTTCGTATAATACCTTTTGATTTCATTCTTCATTTCCCTTCCTTGCTATTACTTGCTATGATAAATGCTGAAATTTACACAACTAATAATGAGAATGGAGAATTCCCATAAAACAAAAGTTAATTGCGTCACAGCGCTTATCAGCAATATCATATTTTCTATCGGAAATTCTCAAAGTCCTGATGCTACCAAATAGACGGAGACGATTAAATCAAAAAAGACTTATATCACTCTAAAAATGATACAGGACATTTTCTTTTTAGCTACCTCTTCAGCATCTAGACATCCTTTAAATCCAGATGTTCAAAATACGATTTTTATCAAGCATTCCTCCGAAATATCCTCTATTATTGTTGTAATATACCAGTGAAAAATTAACATATACTTAGAAAACCCTTAAAAAATGATTAGAAATTTGAAGATAATAAGTTGTAGCTTATTTCAAAGCTACATAACAGGAAATAATATGAGCCCTAACTTTGAAAAAATGAAAAAATGGAGAGCCTTTGCCCCCATGCCGGAGTAATACATAGGGTTACAGGAAGTCATGAACAAACAACTGGAAGTCCATCAACCTGTTTTAACAGAAGAGCAAATGGAACAGATCAATCTAACACTGATTGAAGCATTACAGACAAATAAAAAGGTGTACCTTACACACTACAAACGGGGGCGATGTATAACCGAAACAGGATTCATCCAATTTGTTGATTCCCTGGGGAATTTGTTTATTTTTATCGATGAAGTATTTGAATTAAAGAACAAAATGAGGTTAAGTGAACTAATTGATGTTCGTTTTACATAAAATAATTTCACCTTCGCTTTTTGTGGTAGTCTAATAAGAGTCACTTAGAAAAGAGTGATCAACGTGGAAGAAAAGCATTTAGTTGGTAAGGGTTGAAAGGGATGGGGAAATGAGAGATATTTGGGATGATGGATACAGTCAATCAAAAAAATTAACAGAAGAAATGGTCAACGAAGCAGAAAAGAAGTTGGGTGTGAAGTTACCAAAATCCTATATTGAGTTATGTAAAATACAGAATGGGGGCAATTTAAAGTATTGTGACTACCCTACCTCTGTTCCAACAAATTGGGCAGACGATCATGTAAACGTTCCTGAAATTTATGGAATAGGAAAAGAAGGCATTTTATCCAGTGATTATTATATAGAAGAATGGGACTTACCTAAAGATATTGTTCTATTATGTGGAGAAGGACATTGGTGGGTTGCATTCGATTATCGGAATACAAAGGATAATCCTCCTATAATTTATATGGATCTAGAATGGGGAACAGACACACTTATTTTTGAATTAGCTCCTAACTTCGAAACATTTGTAAATGACTTATTTATTTATGAAGATGAAGAATGACTATATTTATACAATAAAAAGGAACTGGCATTCAATTGTCAGTTCTTTTTTATTGATTTCATGAGTAAGGATCTTACACCTTCGTGTTAGTTTAATCGCATTTTCACTCTTTTTAAAACTTGAGGCATCTGATTTATCAAGCTCTCGCTGATTCTCCTTACGTTCTACTTTAGGCGTTGGAACATCTTTCGATCTCTCGTCCATTTTATGAAAAATATAAGCCACTAGGCCAACCCCCAGCATATAAAAACCGATCGCATTTTCCATCACTACCTACTCATCACCTACTGCAGTAGAGTTTCTCTTTTATTTTTTGAGTGGACAGGCAAGCTTACTGAAGGAGCTACATAGTATCTAAAGAATCACGACTCCATTTCCTAATCAGTATCTATTTCGGTAGTGTTACCGCGTTAATACAAGCTTTATGCGCCTAGTGAAGCCCTTCATGGAATCTGTAAGGGAGCTGAGCTGGAGAGGCGAAGGGGGCGACCGGATGCACGATGTTGAAAAACGCTATACATCAAATGTGAAAAAATAAATAATTTACGAAAGTAGGTAGCAACATGAAAAAAACACAATGGTTTGGTTTTCAAAATGTTTTTCAACCTCGTCTGAAAAAATCTCCAACGAAACCTCGTCCTTTCCACGCTTATTCCTTTGTTCCTTTCAGTCCATTTGCCATGCTTGACCCCACCATTCTGACCATAGGAGGCATTATACAGGTAGCAAGTATTCATGAATTGATGGAGAAATATAAGGGTAACTGTTTAGATAATGCAGTTATTGAAAATTTCTTTGGTCTATTAAAATCAGAGTTACTCTATCTACAAGAATTTGAAAATATAGAGCAGTTCAAACAGGAATTAGAGGCCTACATCCTCTATTACAACCACCTACGAATAAAAGAAAAATTAAAAGGATTGACTCCTGTACAATACAGAATTCAATCCTCATTAGCTGCCTAGATAAAGTGTCTAACTTTTTGGGTTCAGTTCAATCAGAGACCAGTAGTTTTTCTGTTGTGCGTACCATTATTTTTAAGGCGATGTTTCTTTGAAAACATCTTTAGTAGTTTACTCATGATATTTGATATTATTCAAGTTAGACAAGTTAAATATAATAAAAGAAATAGGCAGAATATTTTAATAATCACTTTACTTTGTAATCGCTTTCATCTATACTAAGGATAGGTTGGATGGCATGAGTGGCTGTCATAGTATTTAGCGTAGGTGGGGCTGATACGAGGGAACAGGGCATAGAAGAAATGTCCTTTTTTATTTTGCACAAAAAATAATATTTAATTATCTATGTCAGGAATCATAACAAAGTTATAGTTTTTTTATATCAATTTCTAGTAGTATAAGGATAGTTGATTGAAGATTCCGAAAAAATCCTTTTTGTATAAAGACAGCGCTCAATTGATTGAGCGCTGTCTTTGTGCGGTTTCCTATAAATTGTTTTATGTTAACAAGAAATCTCTTCAGAACAAGGACTGGGAGGATTTCTATAGAATTCTAAATAGATAGATTGACTACCAGTACCTTATGTTATATCAATAATGAATAGTGAAACAGGAGGAGTCCGAAATGAAACATCAAACATTATCACTATATGATTATCACGTATGGGCAAATCAAAGAATTTTTGAGCACTTAAAAGAACTACCACAAGATATTTACCAAAAGGAGATTCAAAGTGTTTTTTCTTCCATCTCAGAGGTGTTGGCGCATATTTACACTGCTGATACCACGTGGTTGAGTGTTATGTCTGGCGACGGTTTTGATGAAATCACAAAACTAAGAAACCAACTGAGGGAGAAAACAAAAGGAAAAAGTATTGAGGAAATGGAGACGATGTTTTTTAACTTATCCGAGAGATTTAAAGCATTTTTCGATCGTCAAGGGAATCTAGATCAAGCAGTTTTCCCAGAACATCCTAATTTTGGTCGGTTGGAAACTAACCTTTTCGAATTGGTACAGCATGTTGTCAATCATGGAACGTATCATCGTGGGAATATAACAGCTATGTTGCGACAGTTAGGATATCCTGGTATTATGACTGATTATGTTGTTTATTTGTATGCAATGAAGACGAAAAGGTAGATTTTCCTCTGCTAACTACCGATAATTTGTTTTATATAAACTAAAAATGTATAGAGCATTCATCAGATTCTAGGAGATTTTGTTCAGCAATCGGGCCAAATTCTTGAATAAGAGAAGGAATTATTAGAAAGTGAATCGAAACTCTAAGTTATTCAATTATCAAAGCAAGTAGTGTGAGTAAAACTAGGCAATATGTATATTAAGTGCAACATTAGCTTGTTTTTTAACCCTCTTGGCGTAATTAAACCCATTCTCTTTCGTCAATAAATATAATTAAAAGGAGTCCGAAGTTATGAAAATTTCTAAGGGAGTGGAGATGCTCCATCTTGAATTTCATGGGAATATTATTCATCCAACTCTTTTGTGGGATCAAGAAATGGCAGTTTTAATTGACACCGGATTCCCGGGACAAATTGAAGATTTGTGCTTGGCAATGGATGCAGTAGGAGTATCGTTCGACAAACTAAAAGTTATAATTTTAACTCATCAGGATCTGGACCATATAGGCAGTGTTCCTGAGATATTACAGGAGTGTGGAAGTAATATTAAAGTATATGCTCATGAGTTGGATAAGCCTTATATCCAAGGGGAATTACCTCTATTGAAAGAAGGGCACCTAGAGAATCTCCCGAAGGGTAGAGTGGACGATACCTTGAAAGATGGTCAAGAATTACCGTATTGCGGGGGAATTCGGGTCATCCATACTCCAGGGCATACGCCTGGCCATATCAGCTTATATTTGAGGCAAAGTAAAACACTCGTTGCTGGGGATTCGATGTACAGTGTAAATGGAATAATTGGAGGAATTCATGCCCCAACAACACTTGATATAAAGGTGGCTCAACTCTCTTTAGAAAAATATTTAGATCTTGATATTGAATCTATGATTTGTTATCATGGAGGATTAATTAAATTAAATATTAATGATCAGATTCAAAAAGTAATTTCATATTAAATTTCTTGTTCCTTCTTCAAAAAACAGTGTTAGTATATAAAGAAAGTCAAAAGAATGGGACATTTTGTACCTAACTAACATACACCATCCTATGTTTTAAAGTTTTTTCAATCTAGGTCTTTTAAATCTTTTCAATACTGTTATTTAGATACTCATGTTATTTCATTAAAGGGTGCTTTAATTGAATAAGCAACAAAAGGATCTTCGATTGAAGGTCCTTTTTTTCATGCTGATAATCAGCTTTATGTAACATAGAATTGCATAACGTATAAAAAGATTAATTACTTTTTATACGTACAATAAGATTTATTTTAAATAATAAATAGACGTTTTATCATTGGCTTTTTCACTGTCTAAATAGGTGTTACTTTTTAGATTTTGTCTACTTAGAATATTTTTAATCGATTAAGATTATAAGAAATATATATGAAATTTATAAAAATAGCATTGGAAAATATGTGAGTCAAGGTTTTGGCAGAATGCATAATGCATCTATTGAAAAGTTATACGATAAGGTTGAAGTAGGTACACCGATTGCCATTACGTATTTATATAAAAGTTTTGTAGAGTTGACGTGCGTATACGGTTACGAGTTCAAATGATATCATTAAAAAGAAAATTAGTTAAAAAGCAGCATTCTCATGCGTAAATGGCATAGAAATGCTGCTTTTTTCTGCAGATATAGGTATATACCTTTACATTTTCTTTTACAATTCACCGTATTAAACCTTATTATGGAAGTAAATTCAAAATAAGGTGGGAGGTGCTTGTATGAGAGCTAAGATTGAGAAAGCGAACCATGTAGTGATGTTTGAAACAGCTGGTGAGTTTTATGCACACGAAGTGACTCAAGGTCCTAAAGTGGGTTTCTTTGCTTGCCCCTCTTGTGGAGTGAAAGTTTATCATAAACAAGATCATTTCTTTTCACGTGAACATGCGCGTACGTGTACTTACGTACAAGAGCAATCTAAGAAAAAGTTCTAAACCTGTATTCAAAAGCTTATTTATAAAATTAATATTGGTTAGTTTATACATTTCTAGTATGATGTGAAAGGTGCAATTATGAACATATAAAAGGAGAGTCAGCATGAAGGGACTAAGTACGTTAAGAAAGATAGATGCAGTGGGGTGTATAGTGATTCCCATTGAACTAAGAAAGGTACTGAATATAGATAAAGATGATTCAGTAGAAATTTTATTAGAAGATGATCATATAGAAATAAAAAAACACAAAGAATACGATAAATGTATAATTACAGGTGAGGTCACCCCTCAAAATCGCAGATATGCAAATAATGTGGTCCTAAGTCCATTAGGTGCAAGAATTTTATATAATGAAATAAAAGACAAGCAAAAACCTTTGAATCTTAAAGTCAAAGGTTTTTTAGGTAGAATTATTTTTTATTGTGTATATTATCTAACCAATTTTGTACAGAAGAACCCAGGTTAGTTGCTCCCACTTTTAATTCATCCATAATATAAGAAATTAAATTGGGTAAACTGTACTCTTCCTTATAAGGGTTATTTTTATTGATGAATTTTAATACCTCTTTTAATTCCTTTAGCCTTCCCTGGTCCAATTCTTCTTCTAAATGTCGAGTCATGTACTCATCTACAAAATCAGAATTCCTTATGCTCGCTTCAATTAAGAAAGATGCTGCTAATGCAGGAGAACAATCTAAAGCATAGGCTAAACGTTTCAGAACATCATACGTTTCTCCGTGTCCATCTTTTAATCGAGTAGAAACACGTTCTTTTTCTATGTTTTTATATAACTGTCTGATTGGCTCTTTGGACATATCACCCATATACACTGTGCTGCCAGAGCTAAATCCTCTTCTAAAATAATTTGATAAATAATCCATAACTTTTGAAGAAGCAAGACCTGATATACAAATTGATTCAACCACATTTTTTACAGGGGTATTTGTGATGTAAGATAATCGATAAATACATTCTTTAAGATCAATTGGAAGTGATGGTTTTACATCTCGTTTTTTGTCACTTCGAACTTTCCTCTTCTTCTCTTCTACTCTCACACAATCACTCCTAAAATCTAAATTTATCTCTAGGACAATGACTTTTTGTACATACCTAAAATATGTATATGGCAGGGGAGGGAGGAGCATGTATATTTTTTTAGATATTGGAAAAAACTTATAATAGTAGAACATGAGAGGAGTCTTTTGTATGAAAATGACGAAAGAAGAAGCACAAGAAATCGCAAAAAAAATAAAGGAAAACTCCAATAAGTACGGATTACCTGTGAAAAAAAAAGAAAAATGCTAGTGCAACCTAGCATAGGATATACAAGATAAAGTCTTCGATTTAATGAATAAATGGGAAGCATATACTTTTCTACTATATTACATAATGACATTTATTAAAGTGCGTAATGAAGTAGGATAAAGTTTATAAAAAGTTACGTTTTATTCTAACAAAAAAAGCCACTAGGATATCTAGTGGCTTAGTGTTTTAAAAATCGCTATATTCTTCGAGATCATCATCGTCTAAGGACCCAGACACCTGTTCTAAATCTGCAATCTTACCTTCTTTGAAGGTTTGACTTTCTGAAGGCTTCTCTTCTATATCCTCTTGTTTACCCACAAATCCGTTGGACTGGGCTAATTGCTTTATCTCTCGTAGTTCGGAATTGATATGTTCAAGAAGTTCTTCTGTTCTGTGCCCTGGCTCTACTTGGTTGGTAGATACACGATGAAGGTCACGAACAATTAAAGATGAAATATAGTCCCCTAATTTTCGAGACTTCGCATATTTTGCAAGTATGTCATAGACTTCATCACTTAACTGATTGGTTTTAATCGTAAAGGCGTTCTGACGCTCTGACATGGTTATCACCTACGCTGTTAGGATTTAACGGCTTTCTTCTCAGCTTGTTTCTTTTGAAGGTAACCGATGCTTCGGATTTCTAAGCCAAATAAGTTTAAGTGACGGCTATCTTCCGGTACTTTATGATATTTCTCTGTACGTTCCTCACCGATCTTTTCACTCATACTCGTCATAATGGCTACTTCTAGTGTCGGAGCAACACCACCACTATATACGTATTTACGGATCTTATTTGCTGGCGGTGGGGCCACATCATTTAACTTCGCTAGTAAAATCTCTACATAGTCTTTTAGAGAAGATGTAATTTGAGCTGTTAAATCAATGGATTCACCCGTGTTTTCATTTTTTAACTCAAATTTTTGTTTACTGTAGTTATCTAAAATAAACTGATCAAAAGCACGCAAATCGGTAAACAACTCTGGGAATTTCTCTTTTCGTAACTTATCAATGTGCGCTAAGTAGGGAATACCTTCGATACTTTGGAATGATTCACGGCTGTTCGCAGCCTTTAACCCTTCAGGTAAGATTACAACATCGATTGATCCTCCACCGATATCGACCATCACAGTTTCACATTCGACATATTCATTAGCATCTTCACGGTTTTGAAGCGTTAGGTCTTTCTTTAATGCAAAGCGTGCAATTTCGCCTTCTTTTAAGCATGCACTTTCTGCTACAGAGACATTTACTTCTTTTTCGAACCCTGGTGTATGAATACGGAAAGTATGGTCACCTACGAAGCGATTCGCCATCGCTTTTTGCGCTTCACCAAATGTGTTTTCTTTTTTCAGTAACCAGATTGGTAACATCGTAGAGAAGTAGTCAATCTCGATGCTGTTATCCTTTTGATCTTTCGCATGCAACGCATGGTAGTAAGCAATAGCTGCTAAAAATGTCACATAAGGAATATGACTTGTAATTTTGTTATGTAAACGATTGATGTGGTTGTTCGCAAGTTGTTGGCTTGCTGCGATATCTCCTACTAAGAAATAACGTTCTTTCTCTTCATCACCAATGGTCGTAGATAGTAAGATACGCTTCTTAAATTCTTCTGGTGCTGTCACTGCATCAGTAAAGAAAGAATCAGCTGCTTCTTTCTGGAGTTCGACTACATTTGTTGGGAAATCAAATAGATACCCATCGATAATATTCATATCTACGGAGTTTCCGCAGTCTTTATTAAAACGTGAAATTTTCATATCTATACACCTCATTTTTTAAGTTGAACTTCTGTTGAACTCATTATACAAGAAAAAAGCCAGATATTCAATCTTTTAGTTCAACTTATTTGTCATCAAAAACTTGCATATATCAACAATTATATTTTTTAAGTTGAACTTATTGTGAGGATAGAAGATGAAGGTCAAGAGAGCATTTTTGTAGAATAAGAAGATAACAAGTCGCTTATAATGAGAAATAAATGGTAAGAAAAATATGACTTTCACACAAAATAGGTAGATAGCTTCTAAAACACTAAAAGGAAAATAAAAGAATACACAGAACCTATTCTTATCGAGAGAAATAAAATTTGCTACAATAGAGCTAATCGAGGGAGTGATTTTATGGATCGTCAGATAGCTCAGTCCATTACTGAATTTTTACATACTCATATACAACCTTCCTTTATCATTGTGTTTGGATCTTTTGCAAAAGGAACTACCCATCAAGAAAGTGATATTGATATTGCTTTTTATGTGAAGGATAAAAAATTAGATAAATATGAGGTCTTCATGCTCGCGCAAGATTTGGCTGCCTTGTTAAAGAGAGAAGTGGATTTAGTTAATATTGCGGAAGCTTCGACCGTTTTTCAGGCTCAAATTTATACGACTGGAGAAATTATTTATTCAGGTGATGACACGTTGCGTATGAATGAGCAAATGAAGGCATTAAAGATGTATGCGAAATTAAATGAAGAACGAAAAGATGTATTACAGAAAGTAGACGAGAGTGGGAGTATTTATGAGAAATGATGTCATTTTAAATAAAATAAGTGTAATTGAAAGATGTAATAAGCGTATCCTGGATGTATACCAACAAAATCCACAAAACTTACTGGATTACACCAAACAGGATTCTATTATCTTAAATATACAACGTGCGTGTGAAGCGTGTATCGATTTAGCGATGCATATTGTAGCTGAGGAACGATTAGGTCTTCCTCAAACAAGTAGAGAAGCTTTTGACATGTTGGAGTCACAATCGATTATTACAAGTGAGATTGCGTACAGAATGAAAGCGATGGTAGGATTTCGAAACATTGCTGTTCACGATTATCAAGCAATCAATCAAGATATTCTTCAGCAAATCTTAGATAAGCATTTAAGTGATTTTACTACGTATACCAAGGAGATTCTTGATTATCAATAGAGAAGATTACTCTATTCAAAAAGGACAAACAAGTTATAATGTTTGTCCTTTTTGGTGTTTTGTAGATACTTATTCGATTTTTACCGTCTGAAAAAGTGTACCTTTTTGGACTATCTATATCAGACCATCTCAATCTTAAATTAAAACATTTTGGCGATATTCAAAAGCACGATAAACGTAAGGAACAAGAGTTGGAAAGATAAAAAAGAACAAAGACTTCTTAATTTATAAGAAGTCTTTGTTCTTTTTGTATTGTTATTTGTTAGTAAGTATTAGTTAGAGAAAAACAATTCCAAGTATAAATAAACATAGAGTAATAATGTTTATAACATTCTTAGCTTTGTCATCTTCTTTTATTGAAGTTACAAGTTCAAATATTATGACAAGAGTAAGTATAGACAAAGCTATCTGTAGAGGTAAGTTAAATGCATATACAAATATTACAATTAGAGCATATATAATACCTAAAATTATATTTTTTTTATTCTTAGTTGTTTCGTGATTACTCATTTGAAAAGCTCCTTAATCGACTGAAAATGTTTAAATCTTCTGTTCTTTTTAAGTGAAGGTTTTTGTAAATAGAAGCATAATAAAGAAGATGATAGCGAATGACAAACTCATTGTAATATAACTATATCTTTGTTAGTGGTCTTTTTTTGCATAAATAGCTTTGTTGACAAAGGAAAAAGAACACCTCCAATAATTGCTGTAACTAGCGTTTTTAATAACATCAAATACTCCTTTCTAAGAATTGTAGCAAAAATAAAAAGCTCCCCCAGCATTGGCAAGCGAGGTAGCTTTTTATCAGGATTCACAATTATAAAGTACCAAAATATAACCGCATGTAAACAATATCATATTTTTTCCAAAAATACTATTTTTAGAGGGGTGAGTATATATATAAAAGGTGCACTTCTTATACATTAGTTTCTCAACCACCTACTGAGAAAGCGTTGACAAACAAACAGTGTATAAAAAGCTGCATACTCCGGAAAAAGGGCCCTTGGCAGAACCGTCGGGACTGACCCCCTATAGTGAGACAAATAAAAAACACCTTTAAGTTAAAAAACGGGTATATACTACCTAACAATCACTTGGAGGTGTTTTTTCTATGGGGACAAGAGTTAGTTATCCAGCAGAGGTAAAGATAAAAGCTATTGAGATGAGATTAGCTGGTGTACCTGTCAAAGAAGTGCTTTCCCAATTAAATATTCGCAGTTACACCCAATTAAAAAGGTGGATGAGATGGTATAAAAATGGAGAAATGCATCGATTTGAACAGCCTGTAGGCAAGCAATATTCGTACGGAAAGGGACCTGGCTTTAAAGACGAAATATCCAAATTGAAAGCAGAAAACCGGTATTTAATACAACAGATTGAGGTTTTAAAAAAGTACAAGGAATTGGAGAGGAAGTGGTCCCAGAAATCGTAGTGAACGTAGTGGAAGAGTTAAAAGATAAGATACCAGTCTATCAAGTCTGTCAGTACCTTGATATCCCTCGATCGACTTATTATCGCTGGAGGCAACAGGAACAATCAGAACGGACAAAGAAAAAGAAATGGATGGAACAACAGATTGGTAAGCAGTGTCGTAAACATAAGTTCCGATATGGCTATCGAAAAATTACAGCATTACTCAATCGAACGATGAAGATTAACCATAAATTTGTACAACGTGTCATGCAGAAATACGGTTGGCAATGTCGCGTAAAACGAAAAAAACGAAAGCAAACAGGGCAACCTTATCAGGTTGCAGAGAATGTATTAAATCGTGAGTTTCAAGCTGATCGTCCTCTTCAGAAATTAGTAACTGATATAACCTACTTGCCTTTGGACCTAAACAGTTGTATCTTTCAAGTATTCAAGATTTATTTAATGGGGAAATCATTGCGTATTCGATTGGTGATTATCAAAACGTAGAATTTGTCTTAGATACGTTAAGCCAACTTCCTTCTTTACCTAAAGGATGTACGTTGCATAGTGACCAAGGCTCTGTGTACACATCGCATCTCTATCAACAAAAAATCAAAGAAAGAGGCATTACTATGAGTATGTCCCGTAAAGGGACACCCGCAGATAATGCCTCCATTGAATCGTTTCATTCCTCGCTAAAGTCTGAAACGTTCTACCTCGACGAGTTAACATATACAACGACCACCATCGTCGAACAAACCGTCGAAAACTATATTACCTATTACAACAATGCCCGTATTCAAACGAAACTAAACAACCGGTCACCAGTACAATACCGGCAAATGGTTGTTTAAAAGGTGCTTTGATTCCTGTCTCACAAACAGGGTGCAGTCCCGTCCTGCATCAAGGGTTCTTTTTTAGTATGTGTACCGGAAGAGACATTATGGTGACTAAAGATGTATATTATATACATTAAAAAGACCAAAAAAGCTACTAAATAGGGATCAGTAGCTTTTTTGGTTGTATATCTAGTTACATGAGTCAATGTTTGGCGACATCATGGGTAGCTTACTCAAGAAATAAAGATTTATTCATGATGAGTAACGTTGGAGAAATGTGGATTTACAACGATAATCATTTTGATACAGTTTTTATAAGACATTATAAAAATCAATTTACAAATAATTTAGACTTTATCTTATTGGGATTGTGAAGGTTTCTACTTATGTTAACTATTGAACTAGCTCCATATAGTTCATATTGGTATTATATTTAAACGAAAGATTAAACTGGAGTGAGGAATATGGATAAACCTATTATAATTGAGGATTATAATGCTAACTGGATACTTAAATTTGAAGAAGAAAAAAGCATTTTAAAATCCATTATGAAAGACAAAGCTATTGCCATTGAACATATTGGAAGTACATCTGTCAAAGGATTAGGAGCTAAAGAGATAATAGATATAATGGTTGGTGTTCAACATCTAAAAGATGTAGAGGAGTTTATCGAGCCTTTAAAAGATGTGGGATATGAACATATATCCCATGCACAGTTTCCTAATAGAAGATTTTTTAGAAGAGGATTATGGCGAGCAGGAACTCATCATTTACATGTATATAAATATGGAAGTAAAGAATGGACTAGTAATCTTTTATTTCGGGACTATCTAAGAACACATCCTCTGGTACTTCAAGAGTATCAGCAGTTGAAAAGAGACTTGGCTGAAAAACATCATTTTGATAGGGTAGCATACACAGAAGCAAAGGCACCATTTATAACAGATATTATTAGGAAAGCTAAAAACGATAAGAATCACCTATAATGCGCATTACGTAAAATTACTTAATAAATTGCACTGAAAAAAAAAGAATCCTTTGCCCATATAGGCAAAGGATTTTCAAGTTTATTGGAATAGGGGGGAATACGTTATTAGTCTGGTCAGATTTGTAGATTCATATACATATAACTTAAAAAATAAATATTGTAATCGACTCTACTTAGAAAAAAGCAACCTTTTTCTTTCACCTATGTTTCATGATTCGTTAAGTAAATACTAAAGTACTTTATGGATTATCAAAGTTTTACTTTTTACACTTAGTGACGACAAATATAGGAAATTTCACCAAAAAGTCGGCTTACCGACCATAAGCCAAAGCATAGTCATTAATAAAATGATGTAAATCCAAATAGATCGCTTTAGTTTAGTTGCCAGTTCTTTTTTATTTTGACCTTCCTCATTATACTTTCGAAGTGTTGGTGAAAACGCACGAGCCAGAAAGAACAATGAGCAAAAGAGGAAAATCAGTGTCATTATAATCCACGGAGTAGTCCACGTCCACGGGCCACACATAACGAGGAGTATCCCTGTTATAACAAGAACATGGCCTGTATGTTTTGCGAGCCTAACAACAGATTGAAATGTACTCAAATAGGCATTCATTTCCTGTTCTTTTGCTATATGTAGTTTTTTAACCATTGGCAATAGAATAAAGAAAGGACCAATAGATAAAATAACACTAGAAACATGAATATATACTAATATGCGGTACAACAAATCCATTTCTTTTACCTATCAATCGTTAACTGGTCTGAACTCATGCACCCATACCCTCATTTGCGGAAGCCAGGGCATTCCAGGATGATAAGATAAAATAGATTGCTTATATTCTTCTACTGTATCATAGCCCTCCTGGCGAGCAATTTCATCCGTTAATTCACCTAGTGATTGAGAATAAACCCGTTCCACTATGAATTTTTTATTCCCTAAGACCATTATCTCTCCTACATCAGCATACCTTCCATTTCGGCGAGTTGCTGTCTTTCTGCCCTTGATTACTTTATTTACATCATCCGGCATTGTTACAAGTCGATCGATTGTACATGTTTTGGGTGGTAGTTCATTTTGCGCTTCATGATTACTCATTAAAAAAACTCCTTTCATCTTTTGTCTCTTATACAATGTATCACACTTTCAATAACAAATTTTATTTGAATTTATTAGTTTGAAATTCCCTGTAATAAATCTGTTATAATTTATCCCTTTTCTTATTCGATGTTCTAATAACAGAGCCTTTTCTTTAAATAAGTTATTCCTTCAACCCACAGATGTTCATTTCCCTCGAAATTTTCTTTTTTTGAACAGTCACTTGAATTTTTCATTTGAGTAACCCTTTTTCCTTAAATACTTTTCTTAACGCTTCATTAATTAGTTCAGATTTATAATTTTTAGGAACACTATTTATAATGTTTAAAACGTCTTTATCAAAATAAAAACCCTGATACACTCTTTTGGATGGCGGTTTCGTACCTGCCAATAAAACGTCTACTACGTCACTAGTCCTATTGCGACCAATTCCTTTCTTTTTATCTTTACCTTTAAGGTGGCTTAAATCCTTACTAATAGTGGGTGTTTTTCTAAATAGGGTACTGAAATCAACATTTAACGGCTGTGGTGATTTCCCTGTATATTTGTAAGCAGACTTTTTATTATCCCATTCATATCCTAGTTTCTTAAATTTTCTTTGGATGGTTTGAGTAGTAACACTGTACATTGTGGCTAATTCTTTAATTGTCATTTCTTCTTTCATTATTTTAGTAAGCATTTCACCTATTAACATAAATAAAAGTCACCTGCTTTCATTATGCTTTTAGGTTTATATATTCATGACTCTTAAGCCAATATCCTGCATACATGATTTCTTCTGATAATCAGTTTTATGGTAACTAACCTTGTATATCCTATAAGTCATTCTCAGAGGATTTTAATTAATGCTATAGAATTTATTACGGATAAAGACTAAAGAGTTAAAGGAGAAAATTATGAAAGTAAGGGAGTTTCAAACAGAAGACATGCCTCAATTAGTGTATTTAATGGATCAGCTTGGCTATCCGACTTCTTTAGAAAAGCTAGAGAGTAGATTTAGCAATATCCAGTCTCAACCTAATTATCATACATTAGTAGCAGAACTGAATAACAAGGTAGTTGGAATGGTGGGGTTATGTCATAACTTATTTTATGAGTATGATAGTTCCTATGTAAGAATTGTCGCTTTTATTGTAGACGCTGACCATAGGCGTAAAGGAATTGGCGAGAAATTAATGAACGAGGCAGAAAAATGGGCGATAGGACAAGAAGCAACTTATATTATGTTAAATAGTGGAAACAGAGAAGAGAGAAAGATAGCTCATAAGTTCTATCTTAATATGGGCTATAAAGACAAAAGTACGGGCTTTTCAAAGCCATTAGATAAACAAATTATTAAAAATGAAAAAGACCTTAAACTTTAAGGTCTTTTTCTGACGCCGATAAAATCAATTACGTTAAGTAAATATCGTTAAAATTATTGGTTTTATTATTTACTCTTACATGTGTGGTTGATCATAGCTGCTTTTAATAGTTGATAAAAGTGAAATATATACATGTACATATCTAAAATATAGTATTAGGTTATAATTTGTCCAGTCAAAAGGTAAGCAAAATAAAAAGCTACCTCGGTTTTTATCAGGGTTCACACGTATAAACGTGTTAAAATCGATTCAAACCAATTATAGAACATTTTTGACATAAAATACACATTTTCCCATCTTTACATATGTATAAAATGTGCGCTTTTCATACATTCTCGTTTCTTTCAACTATCCAAATCGCTCCAAGACCACAAGCAAGATTTGGAACGATTAAATCTATGTGTACAATGCTCATTTTATTTGCATTAACCTTACTAGCGATGGGGATTTGGACAAATTCTCCAACAGTCGTCATTATTGTGGTTATTGTTGCCGGTCTTTTCTTAGGTACAAATAATACTCTCATTAGAACAGCCGTTATGGAGGTTGCACCCGTGGAACGAGCAACAGTTTCTGCTGCATATAGTTTTGTCCGTTTTATTGGAGGGGCAATCGGTCCATGGCTAGCTAATAAGTTAGCTGAAACCTATTCTCCACATGTTCCATTTATAACGGGAGCTGTTTTTGTTCTTTTAGCTATGCTTGTCGTTGCATTTGGGCGCAAACATCTATTACATGTTGATAAAATTACTCATTAAAAAACTTAACAAGCAGATGAATGCAACTCTCCAAATTTAAAGGGCATTTAAAAATAAATACCCTTTTACTAACAATTAAGAGAAAAGTTTCACCTTGAAAGGAGATCCTCGTATGTATAAAAAAATTTTAGTAGCATTTGATAGTTCAAAGTCCTCTGTTTCTGCCCTGAAACACGGAGCAGGACTAGCCAAAACGATGGGATCAGAACGAATAACAGTCGTACATATTAATCAAGAACTTCCCCTACAGGAACCCGTTCTTAATATTGATCTAGATAAATTAATTGATGACGAAGATCAACAGCTTTTATCTTCAGTTGTTCAATTTCTTTCTGAATCAAACGTTGAGTATGACGTGCATGCTTTTTATGGAGATCCTTCAACTATAATTACATCGTATGCCGAGAAAGAAGGTTACGATGTAATTATAGTAGGGAACACGGGAAAAGGTATGATAAAAGAAGCGTTGCTGGGAAGCGCAAGCCATAAAGTTGCACATTCTGCTGACTGCCCAGTTATCATTGTAAAATAAACTTTCATATAGTTTCTAAATGGTCTTTTATAAGAGCATAACAATTTTCTTCAGGTTGTACTTTAATAAATAGAAGATAGAATGATTGATTTAACTTTTCTTAATAGAAAGAAGCTGAACTAGCATGTGTTGGCTTTTCTTTTTATCAGAAAAGGGAGACCCAACTAGTTTAAATGTGGAGTGGGAGCGAATGGATAAAGATCTCGTTAAACTAATAAGAAAAAGTTACAACATGAATCAACGTGATTTTGCCAAAGCAGTTAATTGTAGTTTTTCACTAATTGCTTTAGTTGAAGTTGGGAAAAGAAGAGTAACAAAGGATCTTGAGAATAAGATTAAAAATGCCTTTAATCTTGACGATCTAACACTACCTATCTTTGTAGCTGATTTTTTTGAAAAAACTAGTTAATTTCTACTGTTAGCATAAGAAGTTTGTTTTTATTAAAATCCTTTTAAATTGAAAAGCCTTTTCCTGTAATGGCAAAGGCTTCTTTTTGACAAGTTTCTTCTATATTATATTGTTTGTATTAAGATTCAGATTTAAGTTTTTCAGTTAAGTGTAAAAAAGCTTCTTTATCTTTATTTTTTAAGGAATGATCAATTTCCTTAAGGATTTTCCTTTTTTTAAAGTCCTTTATAACTTGATCCAAAAACAATTCAGCCAACATTTCATCTTGTAAACTTGGAACAACTCGATCCATTTCGTTAAGCACATTATTTTCCATAAAACGTCAACTCCTTTAGCTTTTTCTCTTTTACAAACAGTATTCCCTTTTTTATTCTTTTTATGCAAGGTTGATAGATGAAGTGAGCCATAGAATAATATGATGATTACGCCCCTATGTCCTTTTAGATATTTTTCATATGTCTTCAATTAGATAAGAAAAGATAAAAACTAACTTTTGAAGATCAATGTTTTATTAACTATACTTATTAACCACGAATGTCGATTTTCACTTCTTATCATATAGCAATCTCTCTTCTACTCCCCTTTTAAGAAATTGTTATATTAATGATAGCTGAACAAAAAAAATCAAAAGTATTTAATGTTAATGCGGTTTTGGTAAAATAAACTTTATTAAAAATAAAAAATTAACGTATTTCATGTAAAGAAGTAAATCAATAAACTAACTTATAAAAATAACGGTTTTATTATTTACTCTTAATGGCGACAAATAGAACCTTTTCTTCTTTCCATTTTCCGTACCTTTTTATACATTTATCTCTGTTATTTCATCAAAAACGTTCGTAAAAATGTGTGTGTTTTAGAGTACGTTCACAATTTTTTTAAAAACTTAAACGAACGATAAAAATGATAGATTTCTTATATGGAACAACTGTTCGTAAATGTATAATTAGATGGTCGATCCTTCAGGGCTGATCGCCTTTTTTACCTCGCGTAATTCCCGCACGGTCATTTGGTCTACTGTTTTCGTTTCTCTTGCAGACGTTATATTATAGGTCGCGCACTTTCCTGTGTGAAACTTTCTTCGCCTTACATCGTTATAAGACTCCGGAGATGACAATTGGAGAGGCAGTTTAGAAAATTTAATAACGGAAGAGTTAGAGGAGTTGATCGGCTTAGATAAAGTCGGGTCAATCCAATCGTCTGCAGGAGACGAAACTGTTATACGCGAAGAAGGCGATGTATTTGCGGACTGGTATCGAAAGGAATTAATTCGTATAATAAAAGAGAATCAGTAGCAATACCATGGCAACCGAGGAGGTGAGCGAATATGAGCTTACGAGAAGAACTACTGGCGCAGGAATATGTCGAAAGAACAAAGCCGAGAGGATTCGTATACTTTACAGACGCTGACAGCCAAGTTGTCGCTAAGACTTGCCGTAAATGCCGTGAATTAAAACACGCAAAGAACTATCATTATAAAAGCGATGGATTCGGTCAACTTGGGCCATACTGCAGAGTTTGCGTTTCTGTTCGCGACCGAGATTATTACGTTAAAAATAGAGAGCGAGTAAAACGAGTTAAAAACGCTTATTACCATAGGAAAAGATCCGAGCAACTTTCTCTTAATTTATTCGGGGATAGCGAGTAGTATCACGGCGACCAATAAGGTCGCTTTTTTGTTTACATACTGATAAATCACTTTAAATCTCCTTATTGATCACACTTAAAATCGCCTAGCGTTATCATTGACGGTAGCAGTATCGATAACGATTCTATAGAGTAGAAGGATAATGGCGTCTTTCTCATCACTAAGCTATCATTTATAACTATATTATTCATTTGTAGTGAAGTAACATAAACAGATTCGCTGTAGTCATGTTACTTCCAATTAGATTTACGTGTTGATTTTGCTTTCAAGTCTCTTTTTGGGACACATGGAAATGAATCAATTTTAGCTGCCTTTTTAAATGCTGCTCTCCGTTTTCCACATGAGAAAAAAATCCATAAGGTTCAGTTATTGGATCCCCATTTTAATAAAGAAAATCAAGAAGATAAGCGATCTATTTTAGATGTACATGCACAACTTGAGAATGGAAGCCGAGTAAATATCGAGATTCAGCTCAATAATAAACATGACATGGAAAAGAGAACACTCTATTACTGGTCTAAAATGTATAGTAGTCAAATGAAAGAGGGCATGGATTACGGAGAACTGTGTAAAACGATTACCATTAACATTGTAAACTTCCGTTACTTATCTCATATCCATGATTATCATTCGATCTTTCAATTATATGAAAGAGAACAAAAAGTACTCTTAACAGATATGCTCGAAATCCATTTCATGGAGCTACCTAAGCTATTGATTAAGTGACGTAACAAAGAGGTTGACCTTCGAGAGGATCAACTCGTACGATGGTTATTACTACTTGAAGCATCCGAAGATGAAGAAATCACTCATGTATTGGAGGAGATTGCGATGCAAGAAGATCAAGTATTAAAAAAAGCAATGGATGAATGGGAACGTGTAAGTCAGGATCCCGAAGTCATACTAGCATATGAAGCCCGACGAAAAGCATTGTTAGATGAAAAATCCGCGTTAAGAAGAGCAGAAAACCAAGGAGAGACAAAAGCTCGGAGAACAGTGGTATTGAGTATGACTGAAAAAGGAATGAATCCTACTGAAATAGCAGGATTAACAGGAATTCCAGAAGAAATAATTAAGAAGCTACTTCAGCAGTAATCAGTTTAATAATCCATTATGATGCTTAAGTTGCATTGTTTTGAGAATGAATTACTTTTTGTAATCCGTTTTATGTAAATGAATTTTATAAGTGATAATCCAATTGAGATTTATTAAGATTTAAAAGGGAGTTATATAAAAAACAGCAAAAGAGATAAATTCAGAACTAGGTATTTTTACATCGTAAGTTCAATGGTGAAAGGTTTATTAGATGGAATACCGTTAAAGGTGAGCTTAATGAAGATATAGTAGATGAATCTATAAGAAATAATTATGAGATTCTATCCGATTTAATAGCTATGGACATCAAAGATAAATTTGGTGAAGAATATGATGTGTGGGAAGTCAATGAAAAGGATTTTAACGAAAAAATAAAGCCTGTTTGATTGTTTATATCAAGCAGGCTCTTTTTTATTCTTTCTATAAAAGTGTATCTCAAACGCAAAGACGGTGATATACAGTAATGGTTAAAAATCTTGTTCCTTCCACATCAGCCCAATTTCTTGTTCTCGCTGCAAAACCTTCTCGAGATAACGCTCTGTTGTCTTACGGTCGCTGTGCCCCAATTCTTTTTGAATGAGAAAGATGTCAGCTCCCTGCTGCCTACTGTAAATTGCGTAAAAGTGCCGAAAATAATGGGGCGTAATCTTGTCAGTCCGTTCTTTCACAAAAGGTAGCTTCGTTCGTTCAATAATACGCACAATATAATTACTTAAGTTTTTATATTGATAATATCCTCCGTCTTTGGCCGGAAATAATGGCCCTTGATCACTTGTGTTTAATGCCGTGCTGACATGACGTCGTGCTCTAAAGGCAAGGATTCGTTCATATAAAGATGGATGAAGTAACTTATCAAATTTCTTTCCCCCCTTACCGACTCCTCTTAACCGATAATGTCCACTTAAACTGTCTAGATACACATCTCCCCACGAAGCATTGGCTATTTCTTGTACACGAAGTCCTGTCATGGCCAACATGGTTAACAATCCATGGTTGATAGGATGATCTTTATAATAGTCTAGGAGCTGCTTGACTTCATGATAATAAAAATCACGATTTGGAATTTCTTGTTCGGATAATGATGTGCTTAAGATTTCTTTATGTAACGGATACTGAATATATCTAGTGTCATGTAACCACTTCATAAAACTCTTTAAAATTGTCATTTTGGCATCTAAGGTTGCCGGTGAATAAGGTTTACCACCCTTCCCTAATAATGCGGTGCTTAAATATGCCTGGTAGTTCCGTATATGCCAAGGCCTTAGATTTTTAAAAATCGTTTCTTCTATATAATTGTCTACATCTTGTCGTAAGAACGACTCACTTTCTGCCGCATACTGATAAAACTGCAATAAGATCCGTAAGTATTCGGTCTTTGTATTTTCTTTTCGTCCTCGATCCTTTCGAATATGCTTTCGTTGATGGACGTAGTAGTACATCATTTCTTCATCTGTAAAATCGCTGAACATGTCTTCGTCTTTTCGTTGGTGATGCTCATTTCTTTCTTCTAAGGAATCATAATACGTAGTATCCAGCATCAACGAAACGACTTTGTGAAAATCCCCTTTTCTCTCCCTTACTTCTGTTCCTATATTCACCAAAGAAAAATCTTGCATAAAACCTCTCCTTTCACGGATCATGTCTTCTTATTCCTACCTCTTTCTGGTATTAAGGTATTTTCTTCTCTATTAAAGATTAAGTATGTATGCATATGTATATAGACCATAAAGAACCTTTAGATAATAATAGTAATGTTTATCACGATGTCAAAATCATCAAAGATACTAATTAAATATCAAACATCTTTATAGATAAGTACATATTTAAATTTATTTTTTATAATTGTTACTTCTTTATTTTATCCTATATAGAAGTAAAAGTGCAAACCTACTTTATTAAAAATAATTTTATCTTTTATCTATCTTGTAGAAAAATGTTCGATTTGTCGTCACTTAGAGTAAATAGTAAAACTTTAATAATATACGAAGTACTTTAATATTTACTCAACGAATCTTGAAACGTAGGTAAAAGAAAGAGATTGATTTTCTTAAGTAGCGTCGATCATAACATTTATTTTTAAAGTTATATGTATATGAATCTACAAATCTGGCCAGACTAATAACGTATCCCCCCTATTCCAATAAATTTGAAAATCCTTTGCCTACATGGGCAAAGGGTTCTTTTTGTTTATGTGTATTTGAAATTAATATAGCAGATATTTCAGGTGATACTTTGTTATTTATTGTTAATTTTGGTATATTATTTAATAAACACGTAAATGGGGGATAAAAATGAGTTTGCTAATAGTAGGTATCATTATTATTTTGTCGGTCGTTGCAGACTATTTTATTTTCGATTACGACGATAAAAGATGGGGCTGGCTAAAAGGGTATTCTAAACCTGTAAGAATAGGGATTATCAGTTGCTACTTAGTCATTTCATTTACTATTTACTTTGCTTTAAGCCTTAAATATATTTCTTAAGGCTTAAAGTCTTTTTTATTTATATTCCGTACGTTTCTAGTTAACATAAAACCTAGTATAAGAAGCAGCATTAATGTATACTTTCTTAATCCCTTTTGATAGAATTAAAGGGAAATATATACAAATACATAACTAGGAACCTTAGAAAAAAACATTACTTCTTAGCGAAACTAAACAACAAAAGGACGATTATATGAACAAGAAAAATCAATCAGGCCCTCCAGATAAATGGGATGTATTTTTTACAATCTTTTTGCCTGTTTCACTAGTAATAGGTTGGGTTGTTACTATTTTGGTATGGATTGCAGAAATGAATAAATAAAAAAGGCGTTTGATTATCCCAACGCCTTTTTTATTTATTCATTATTACCTATTTAGTAATAGTTCACATAATGTTCCTTATAAGAACTATAAAGCGCTAAGAACTCTTAAAGTTTCTTAGCGCTTTATTAATATTTACACTTCTTTTAGAAATGGACTCTCAATTATCGTATATTTACGAGCAAATCTTTTATAAGAAATACTTGTAAAGTTCTTACCTTTTTCAAAAATAAGCGTATTATGGTTTACATCTTTTTCAGTAAGTTTATATCCTTTTTTCTTCATCATATCAATATATGTATCTAAGTGTCCTTTTGGAACTAAATATAAGATATTATTATCTACATCTGACGTTTTGGCCATAGGCTTATCTTTAATTTCTAATTGATATATAGCTTTCATATTTGCTATTGGTCGATTATCACTAAATACATTTTGCCAGTTAATAAATATAATTATTAATAAAACAATAATAATTATAAGAGATCCTAAAACAAATTTAACAATTTTACTCAACTATATTCACTCCATACTTGACTTGCTCTATAACTTAATTGTGTTTGATAAGTTATAATAATAACATAAATTATGGTTTTCTTTAAAATGTGTACCATTATTAATTATTCAGTATTAGTTAACATAAAACGGATTATCGGAAATAAATGGACTTATGAAAAAGTATATCTACTATGATAAAGCAATAAAGTTTTTAATATTTTCTAAAGGATGAAGTCTATGAAGGAGTTTTTATCTAGTTTTCTACTTATAACAAGTTGGCTTATATTTGCTATAAGTGCATATTTGTTCGTTATTGTTTTAATAGCACCATCTTATGCATTATTTACTTTCTGTAAAGTACTAGGTACTGGATTAGTCTGTTTTTATTTATCAAAAAAGCTCAATAAAAAATCTAAAATTAGTTAGTTTTAAACAATATACTTCATACATTTGTAGTTAACATATTCACCATTCTAGGTATCAAAGAGAAATCTAATATAGTAAAAAAAGATCTGATTATTAGATCTTTTATCTATTAATAGAAATTGATTTTCCCTTTAACACCTGTCTTTTTTGGGTGCTGATTATAAAACTTAAAACGGCAGCAATACTACAAGCATATGGAAGAGTAGAATAGCCCCAATTCGATATTACGTAACCGCCAAGCATTGACCCGAGGGTAATACCAATATACAGAGCCGTATTATTCCACGCCATTACAATTCCTCGTTCTAAAGGATACTCAACGGCTAATCGAGCTTGATAAGATGTAAACCCTGCATATCCAACTAAAGCCCATATAAACATAAAGAGATACAGCCAATCACCAGATGAGAAAAATATGCCTAAACAAAGGAGTATTAGGGTCAATACAATCAATGTATTTATAGAAATTCTTCTTTCCCCAAACTTATCAGTTAATTGTCCACTTGAAAGGCTTCCTAAAACTGCACCAATACCGTAAAAAGTAACAGCTAATGCAATTTCTGCCGATGAAAATCCATTATTAAAGTGTAGAGCTGCACCTAAATAAACATACAGGGTATACATTGAAATGGCCCAAATGGCAGTAACGCTTACGGAACCAAGTATTCTCATTAGATTTCCTTTTAATAAATTTGATGTTAATTTATTACTAGGAACAGACTTCCATGCTTTAAAATTTACAAACATCAATATAACTCCGAGTGTGGCCATTACAATAAATACAGAACGCCAACCTAGAAAGTGCTCCAATAATGTACCGAGTGGTGTTCCAGCCCAAAGGGCTGTTAAGTGACCAGAAACAACGATTGAAAGCCATGTTCCTCTTCGACTAGGTGGTGCGATATCTCCAATGATAGCGTATATTAAAGGGGTAATGGAAGCTACTGAAAACCCAGCTAAAATACGGCTAACAATCAACCACAAAAAGGATGGGGCACAGGCCGTTAGGATATTAGAAGCAGCAAATAGTAATAAACCCAATGTAATCAAAGATCTTCTGCCTTTTTTATCTGAGAGCCACCCAAAGAATGGAGCTGAAAAAGCATACGTAATCGCAAAGACAGTTACCATCCATCCAGCCGTCGCTGAACTAATTTTATATGCTTGAGAAATGAATGGTAATAATGGGGATACAACAAATAAATCAGTCCCCATTAAGAATAAGGTAATCCATCCAATGCTTAAGCTTACTCTTCCTTGTCCCTTCATTACATTCCTCCTACAACGTTATATTTCATGTGTATTCTCTAACGGTATAACATATACAAATTTAGTTCACATAACGTAGGTTATAAGAAATCTGCATAAAGACGCCGTGGGGCATCTACCACTATAGAACCGTATTTATTATAAATGTTTAGTTGTAATAGAATAAACAGAAGCATTTTGTATAAAAAGTATATTTTAGTACATATAATAACCAATATTGTATAACATATTAAACAAATTGTTTGTTCAATAGTATTCTATCCATTATAATACTTAACAAATTAATGTTTTCTCATGATATTGCAAAGGGTGGCTAAAATGCATTTAGAAACTGATAATCCAAAGCAAGTTGTTTTACAAGTTGGGGGAGTACTAAGAAAACTTCGTAAAGAAAAAAATTTAAATCTTGAAGAACTATCAGAATTATCAGGTGTAAGCAAGTTAACGCTGGGAAATATAGAACGAGGAGAAACAAACCCCACAATAGGAGTGTTATGGAAAATTTCAAAAAGTTTATCTATACCACTCATGGCTCTATTCTCAACTGAAAGCGATGTAAATCTATTTCGAGCTGGGGAAGGATTACGTATTGTTGGAGAAGAATCTAATTGGGCAATCGAACCCATTTTTCAAAATGTAAATAATAATATGGAAATGTACCGTGCTTATTTACAGCCAAATAGCTCCTATTATCCGGAAAAACATCATCATAACACAACAGAACTTGCAACTGTCATGTCTGGAACTATCACAATTAAAGTTAACAATGAATCATATAGCCTAAATCAATATGATTCAATTAGTTTTTCTACAAATGGTACACATTCGTACACCAATCATACTAACGATGTTGTTGTTCTTCATATTATATTGAAATACGCAATCTAAATTTTTTTCTTAGCTTATCCAAATACAAGGAATGCTCCGATCCATTAGGTGGATTGGAGCATTCCTTGTATTTATTTAAAATAGTTCTTTATTTGAGGATAGACAAAATCCAATTGTTATACTATATTATATATTACGGGACATTAAATATATTATAATATATAAAAGTTGTTCAACTACAAATATTTTCTTTATTCGTTATTTATCTTTACAGTAATTCATAATGAATAAACTACATTACATGATTTTTCAAATTCTAGGAGGAAACAGAATGAGTTCAATGGATCAAGTAATTAAAAAGGAGAATAAAGGGCGTACATCAACAGTTGGAAAATATTCCGTTTTGATAATGATTGTTGGTATTGTATTTATAGCAGCTAACTTACGAGCCCCTTTGACCTCAGTAGGGCCAATGGTTGGTTTTATTAAGGATGATATAAATATCTCAAATACAATGGCGGGTATGATTACCACACTGCCGTTATTAAGCTTTGCGTTATTTTCACCTATTGTTCCCAAGTTAGGGCAGAAATATGGGGTAGAACTAATTATTCTTGGCTCTATCGTCTTTTTGACAGTTGGTATTGCTATACGTTCCTTATCAGGAGTTGCTTCTTTATATATAGGTACTGCAATCCTTGGTTTGGCTATATCCGTTGGGAATGTATTGTTACCTGGACTAATTAAACGTGAATTTCCAAAACGTATAGGTCTAATGACTGGCGTGTATTCTATTTCTATGAACTTATTTGGAGCAATAGCTTCCGGTGTAAGTGTTCCCATTGCACTTGGATGGAGATTTGGCTGGAAGGGTGCATTGGGAATTTGGGGTGTTTTAAGCTTTATATCTATCTTTTTTTGGTTATTACAGATGAAACATAGTAACGTGAGAAGAGATACCGTTCATAAAGAGAAGGCTGACAGTCATGTAAACTTGTGGAGTTCGGCACTAGCGTGGCAGGTAACCTTATTTATGGGACTACAATCCATGTTCTTTTATGTCCTAGTTGCTTGGCTGCCAGAAATCCTTAAGCAACAGGGATTAAATTCAAGTCAATCCGGCTTAATGCTTTCCGTTATGCTATTGGCTCTTCTTCCTTTTACTTTTATCGTCCCAGTCATAGCAGGACGCATGTCCGGTCAACGTTCGTTAGTGACTATTACAGCGATTTTATTTTTAATCGGGACGTTTGGGTTACTATACGGTAGTTCAAATTTAATTATTTTTTGGATCATTGCTTTAGGCATAGGAGGAGGCTTCGCATTCAGCCTATCCATGATGTTTTTCGGCTTACGTACAAGGAATGCGCAGCAGGCTGCAGAATTATCTGGCATGGCACAATCGGTTGGGTACTTGCTTGCAGCAATTGGTCCAACCCTTTTTGGATTTATACATGATGCCACTAATAGTTGGACTATTCCTCTTTTAATATTAGTCGGTGCATCAGTCTTACTCTTTATATTTGGTCTTAGTGCAGCTAAAGATCGATATATAAGCTCTACTAACTCACAAAACATATAACTGGGGATAAAAGAACGATAGATATTTTTATAACCAGAAGATTAAACTTAAAAGCCTTCTTTATTTAAAAGGAGGCTTTTCTTTATTCGCTCTTTATTTAAATAATCACCACTTTCGGAAGGAACATATATATATACATTTCAATTCCTTTAACACTTTGCAATAATTTCTAATACTGAGTTCGTAAAAGTATACATTTGTAGTTAACATAAAACGTGTTATCGGAAATAACAGTTATTTTATTTTCATAAACGATTGAGGGTTTAGAGATTCTGATTGAATTAAAATTGCTGTCATACCACTATTGCTTCCTGAAGTGTGCCATTCTCCCTTTTCCCAAAAAGCTGCTTCTCCAGCTTTAATATTAATTTGTTTTTGATCTTCTCCAGTCACCCATCCTTCACCTTGAACAACTACAAATAGTTGTGAAACAGGAGCTTGATGATAGCCTAGAATGCCTTTTAGATCTATGTACATACATCCAATATTGGCTATTTCATTTGTTTGTACCAGTTTTAAGTATGTAGCTAAATTAGAATCATATTTTTCTACTTTCTTGCCATTTTCCTTATTAAGCTTATAAATTTTCAAAATGCATTACCTCTTTATTAGTTAAATTAGATACATTCTAATTATTACATACTATATACAACCCTAGTTTACATAGCTCTTATTCTAGGAAGGGGATTTTATGTAGAAATTAATTTTGGTTGTTTTCCCTTATCACAACATCAGACCAAATGCTTTATAAATAAAACACGATCCTGATTAACTCCATCATAGTTAGTATGTAAAGATACATTATCTAAACTTTTATCGCCTTGTTCAATTCTAAATCCCATTTTTGTATGATAAGCAATTGAGGCTTTATTAACAGGGGACGTTACACATCGAATAGTATTTCGCCCATTTTGTTTAATAACATCAAAGAAATGACTATATAATTGCTTTCCAATTTTCTTTCCTCTATGGTCAGGATGAACTCCAACAAAATGAATATATGCTTCATCCATATGAGATTGGGATAAAAAGCCAATTAGAAAACCTATAATCTCGCCTTTTTCTTCAGCAATAAAACTTGTATTTTGAAAATGATCAAAAAATAGCTTTGGCAACATATCAGACATTTGTCTACCGTTCCACCACTCGTTAATTAATGGAGATATTACATAATAATCTGTTCCCTTTACTGAACGAATTTTCATTCTAACCTCTCCCTATTTTATTTATAAATTCACTCAAGTTAATGCTATCACAGAAAAAAAGTGTTATGTTGATAATTATCGATCCAATAGATCAATCACTAGTACAAAAATGCATGAAATATATAATCGTAGTTAACATAATCACTATTTACGGAAGACATACCAAAAGGGCCCCCTTGTGGCGCAAAGGGGTTGTTGGGTTCCATATTTACGGAGTATGCAGCTCTTTATGTACAATCCTGTTGTGATATCTGTTATTGAAAACCCCCTAGACTCCTGCGGAAACTGTCGAGGGGTTTTTGTCTTTTTATAAAGGAAAAACTCAAAAGAACGAAGAATACATTACGGAGCGTAATGATAAAAAAATATTCCAAAGGAGTGTTTTTTATGAAGTTCTGGATGAAAGAAATTAGTTATTCTCAAGTTGAAAATAAGATACAGAGTGGCTATAAAGAGTTATTTATGATCGGACAGTTTCGAATTGTAGATGCCTACAAAATAGTAGATAGTAATGACCATACAAAAGATATTCAATCTCATTTCATACTTGACACGAAGACTGGTAATAACTATGAAATAAGCCTAGAGCTTGCTTACGGTCTTGTATCTGCATTTTATTGTGATGGGGATCGAAGGTCTCTATTATCTAACATAATAGCATGGGTAAAGTATATGAATGGTAAAAATAGATTAGCAACTAAAAAAACCGATATTTCTAATGTATTATCTGGTGTAGTATAAATCAGAAAAGAGAGCAAACCTCTGCTCTCTTTTTTTGCATTATATTTAGAACAGCTTTCTTTTTCCCATATCTACTGCTATGATAATCAAGGAATGTGAAGGATAAAAGATGGAGCAACAAGATAAGTACGCAAACATTGATCTAACAAAAATTTATGAATATAGTGAGCTACCTGACAAGAAGAGTGGACACTGTAACAACTGCGATGGAGTTAATTTCAAAAATAGTGTAGGTAAAGGCAAGTTTCTATGTGAATATTTGAATTGTGGAATGAAGAAGTATATATAAAGAATCAATCAAAGAGTCTATGAAATTTATAGGCTCTTTTTCTATGTTTATATGTGTTGCTTTCTTGAAAATAGGGAATATTGTATATATAACGTTTAAAATGGAGGGAGTATATTGGAGCAGAATCCAATTTTGGAGCAATTAGAGGAGTATAGTAACAACCTAGAAAAAGAGATTGCCGTTTTACAAGAAAAAAGATGCATATCATACAAACCACTTTTAGAGAGTTTGAAGAAACAATATGCATTTGCTCATTTTCTCATGTATCAAGAAAGCATCTTTGATACAATGCCCCAAGGATATAAAACCCTTTTGTCTAAAGCTTTATCCGATGTACTGGTAATACACAGCACAGTTACTATAGGTTGTGTAACTCAAAGCTATAATATAGTACGATCCTTATTTGAAACATATGCTAATTTAATGTATATCAATAAAAACTTTGAGGCCAATATGAAGTATTATGAAGACTATACGATTTTTGCTCAGTACCACAAACTAGAGGAACATAAGAACGATCCAGATTATAAATATGATCCTTATTTTATACAATTTAAGAATAGAACGGAAGGCCCTCTTCAAGAAAAATACAGCTTCATAGAAAATAATTATAAAGAAAGAAAAGATTGGTATTTCATTCCACTATCTGAAGACATCAAAAACCATCCTGATTTGACAGACCAGGAGAAAAAGAAAAAGAATATAAACTTCAAGACTCTTTATGAAATTACAAGTGATGGAAAAATGTACCAAAAGATGTATCCTTCTACATCCAATGCTGCTCATAGTGCTTCACTAGTACATAATCTTCAAAGTCAGAGCGTTGCTTCTCAAGCGGGTACAGTAATTAGCTTGGTTAATCTCTCTATACATTTATTAAGCCAAATGTTACTAGTTGCCCTCTCTTCATCACGATAAGGTAATTCGATTTCTCGTAAAATCGGCACCTGATCCCTGCTGTCTCCATGATTGTTTTAATATATACATTTTGAACCGTTTGGAAAATATCTGTTGAAAAATCAAACTGCTCCGTCAACCCCTCGTCGAAATACAATTCATGCTTTACCGTGTAATCATTAAAAGGTGGACAACCTACAGGAATTGTTACTAAAGGATTATAAATTGAAATCAATTTGGCCTTTATTTTTCATGGGATAGGCGAAAAACCAAAGGATGTCCCCCCATTGAAAGACATTGGTGATTTACCTTTTTTAACCTAGAATTAAGAAAAAGAGTTTGTTCAATAATACCCTATGGAATCAAATTACAAAGGAGTGAAGTTAAATGCCAGAAGAGCACAATCATGGTGGTAGCGAACACTGGGAACATGTTGATATTCCTGAGCATTATGAAGTTGTAATCCATGGTGACCACGTTCACTTAGGTCAATTCGAGCATGCTCACATTGGCTACTATCGTCAAGGTGAAGTGTTAGAACAACTACAAGGAATGCCTCCTCAAGTCCACCCACCTGAAGGATTCCATTGGGTAGGCATACCCGGTCATTATGACCAGCATGGAAATCACACAGATTACGAAGCACCTCATTGGGGACTTCACGGTCAACACTCTTAATTCTAAACATTCAAATTAAGGTTTCGACGATAATTTCAGTTGCTATCAATAAAAGAAAGGGCTCCTTATTCAATCAAATTAGGAGTCCTTTTCTACATAAAAAAACTCTGTAATTTTAGCTTTTCAAACATCGGAATCCCCCTTAAAATATAAATGTCGCAAAGAAGTAAAATAAGGTTCCATAAAAGGTGACAGGTAAGATAAACCGCATCACTTTTTCAAACTGATCAACGAGATCGATGACACCCCATCGCTCCAATATGCGTTCGATGATGGCAATGCCCAAAACAATGCCTCCTAGGATAAGAATGGTGGGGTCAAGCATGGCAAATGGGCTAAACGGAACAAAGGAATACGCGTTGAAAGGACGAGGTCTCGTGAGAGATGGTTTGAGAGATGGAGGAAAGACGTTTCGAAAGGTGAACCCTTTTGTTTTTCTCATGTTGTTACCTTCTTTCATTCTTTTTATTTTTTTACCTTTCATGTATCCGTTATTTCAGCTCAACGCATCCGGTCGCCCCATTCGCCTCTTCGGCTCAGCTTCCTTACAAATTCCAAAATTAGCTCCAATACGTACATAAAGCCTGTATTAACGCAGTAACACCAACGAGGTAGATACTGATTACCAAACGAAGTAGTTATTCTTTTGATACTAAGTAGCTACCGCAGTAGGTGATCGTTAGATGGTCATAGAATATGTGCTCTTTTTTATATGCTAGGGATTGGTCTAGTCGCTTATATTTTTCATAAAATGGAAGAGAGATTAAAAATTCCCCAACATCTAAATTAGAACGTAATGAGGATCAGTGGGAACTTGGTGAATCATATGCCTCAAGTTTTAAAAAGAGTGAAAACACGATTGAATAAAAAAAGAGAAGGGAAGCCCTTCTCTTTTCACTCTATAACGACCTGGGCCTAGCATAGGGTGACGTCTGTCCAAAAAATTAAAAAATTCATCCATCAACTGTTTGGATTAGTTTCATAAGCTAGTAACTTAAAGGGAACAGGATCTCTATGTTTCTAGTGAATGTTTTTGCACCAGAACCTTACAAATTAACACTGCTCATATCCGAATAACGTTCTCCTGCTGCCACACCTTTTGGGGCTACTTCATTAATACGATAAAGTTCTTCTTTGGATAATTGAATTTTAAGGGCTCCAATATTTTCTTCTAGATATTGAATTCGTTTTGTTCCTGGAATCGGGACAATATCATCACCTTGAGACAGAATCCAAGCAAGTGCCAGCTGTGAAGGCTGACAGTCTTTTTCTCTTGCTAATTCTCTAATTTGATTCACAAGATCTAAATTTTTTGTAAAGTTTTCTCCTTGAAAGCGAGGAGAAAAGCGACGATAATCATCTTCTGCCAAGTCTTCAAATGTTTGAATTTGCCCTGTTAAAAAGCCTCTTCCTAAAGGACTGTAGGCTACAAATCCAATTCCAAGCTCACGGATAACAGGTAAAATTTCGTCTTCGACATCTCGGCTCCATAGTGAATATTCCGTCTGAATAGCTGTTATTTCATGTACTGTATAAGCACGGCGAATCGTTTGAGGAGCTGCCTCAGACATGCCAAGGTAGCGTACTTTTCCCTCTTGAACTAATTCAGACATCGCACCAATTGTTTCTTCAATTGGAACATTAGGATCTACTCTATGCTGATAATAAAGATCAATATAATCTACTCCTAAGCGGGATAGACTTGCATCACAAGCTTGTTTTACATAGTCTGGATGGCCATTAACACCTAAAAATGATCCATCTTCCCCTCTTACATTCCCAAACTTTGTTGCAATAATAACTTGATCACGTCGATCCTTAATAGCTTGACCAACTAATTTTTCATTTTGGCCAACGCCATACATATCTGCTGTATCAAGAAAATTGATACCCAGTTCGATGGCACGATGAATGGTTTTTACTGATTGATCATCATTTCGTCCGCTGTAAAAATCAGACATGCCCATACAGCCTAAACCAAGAGATGAAACCTCTAAATCAGATTTTCCAAGTGTTCTTTTCTTCATATTAATCATCCTTCCTGCTTAGATTAAGGTGTAAAATAGTTAAAATTATCTGAATATAACTGATTTTATTATAATCTAGGATTAAGAAACGAGTAAAGAATAAGGGTTCTGGCGCAAAGATAAGCGGTAACATTAAAGGAATAGATACTGATTCATGAATGGAGTAGTAATTCCTTAGATACTATGTAGCTACAGCAGCAAGGTTGCCTGTCTAATCCTAGAATTAAAAAAGAAATGATACCGCAGTAGGTGATTGTTAACTAGTTATACAATGTGTGCTCTTTTTTTATATGTTAGGGATTGGCCTAGTCGCTTATATTTTTCATGAAATGGACGAGAGATCTAAAGATATCCCAAGGACTAAAGTAGAACATAATGAAGAGCAGTGAGAGCATGATCCTAAAGAGAAGTAAATAAAGGCAAATAAAAAAGAGAAGGGGTAAAACCCTTCTCTTTTTACTATATAATCCTCTATACTTAGATACTCTTTTTCATACCGCATTGGCGACATTCACGTAAGAAAACGCCGCCTTTTACGGAACTTTTGAAGTAAGCTGAATTGCAATTATCACATCGACCACTATTTTTATTATCAATACCCAAATCGAAAAAATCATAGAAAATAAAGGTTGATACATATTGCACATGACTAATATGTATTAACCTTTTAATCTTTGCTCAACAAACGCGCCCGTTTGATGAACTTCCTTAAACATCTATGGGCCTAACATCTGAAAACAATATCTAAGCTATCGTTGTAATTATCGGTTGATCCCTTGTAACAATTATTGTGTGCTCATATTGTGCACAAAGACTATTATCGGGCACACATAAAGTCCACCCATCCGGACTTCCAACTGTATACTCTGCTCCAGTTGATAAAAAAGGCTCAACAGTAATAACCATACCTTCTTTCAATACCCGTTTATCATCCTTGTCATAGATAGGTAAAATATCTTCAGGTGTCTCATGTAAAGACCTTCCAATACCGTGACTGCACAGATTCGTAATTACCTTGTAACCACTTTTTCGGGCTTCATTTTGAATAATTCTTCCGATTTCATTCAATCTCACCCCATGTTTAAGTGAAGAAATAACTTTCATCATGGTATTGTGTGTGTGTTGACAGAGACGCGTTACAGAAGGGTTATATAAAGGGATCTGAAAGGAATGACCTGCATCGGCAAAGTAACCATTTAACTCAGCGGAGACATCAATATTTATTAGGTCACCTTCTTGAATCTTCCGATTCCCCGGTACTCCGTGAGCAACTTCATGGTTAATGCTAATGCATGTGTTCCCGGGAAAATTGTAAGTTATCTTTGGTGCAGAGACCGCGCCATGTCTTCTTAAAAACCGTCCCCCGATTTCATCCAATTCTTTGGTCGTCATTCCGGCACGTGTCTGATTTTTCATTTCACTTATTGTTAAAGCAACGATTTTGCCGATTTCCTTAAGCCCATCAATATCATCCTTACCTCCAACTGTCATATATGAACCCTCCAATTTTCTTGATGTTTTTATTTTACCCAAAGTAATGTTTCCGATCCTCCATAAACTGGTCCGATTGCTTAATATCACTTATTACAAAGTTACAAAACTCATACCACTCACCCCCTTAATCATATTAACGCTCGGTCTGAAGACCTCACCACGCCTCCATTTGCAACAAACTTAAGTTCCTTTATAATATATACATATTAAACTATATATGTAGTATCTAAATAACGAATCTAATATTTATAAGAAAAGAGGATATATGCTCGTATATTGAACATAATATCCTCTTATTAGTTTAGTCTATTTAATTTTTATCTGGATATTCGGCATAATCATATACTTTAGTGATATCTATTTCTTGCTCTTTTATTTCTTCCAGGTCGATTACTCTTTTCTATTTGGCTTTCCTTAGACTAACACAGTTACATCCATATAAAAGGGTTATGTTAAAATTACTCTGGTTTTTCCACTAGTTGCATCTGAAAAATTTGTGTTTCTTGAATACCGGCTCTTTGGAGTTCCTGTTTAAAAGATTCTCCTTCTTTTAGTTTAATGATTCTCTTTGAACCGTCACGTAACGTGTATACTCTAAAATTGTACATAAATGTACCTCCACCAAAATAAATGCTTCCTGTACACGATTTCTTCAGGAACTAAGCCAAGCGAACATCGATGAGCTCGCTTAACCTCATTTTATTCTTTAACTCAAATATGTCAACAATGAAAATAAATAAATCCCCAAGAGAATCAACAAACTGAATAAATCCTGTCTCTGTTATGCATTGGCCTTGCTTATAATATGTAAGGTACACTTGTTTATTTGTATGTAAGGCTTCAATTAAGGTGAAATTCATCTGTTCCATTTGCTCTTCTGTTAAAACAGGTTGAGCTACTTCTACTTGCTTATTCATAATTTCCTTTAACCCTGTGTATTGCTCGGGCATTGTAGCAAAAGGCCGCCATTTTTTCATTCCTCTATATTCCATATCTTTTTCCTCCTTATGATTTATGGCCACCTATAAGACCGTTTCGATAACGAGCTGTTGAATAAGGAAGGTGACTAGACGCACGTAGTACACTATTCTTTCCATAACGCATCCGAATCTCATCAATCGTTTTGGCAAGAGCATAGGCTCTTTCACGTTGATCGATGTCCTCAAACAAGCTCATTTGCTCCTCTTCTTCAATGCTTGTGTTTGATAAGGAAATCCCAATGGAGCGAATCGGCATTCCGTTATCATATGTATGTAAGATGGACTTAACCCTAAAGGGTGGCAAGTGCATCACAATTTACCTTTAGATGATGGTGGTACAAATGATTTCACTAATTTAGTATTGATAAAGAATGACCCTTATCATAAAGCCGTTACTAATGAACAAAACTCTCTAACAAGAGGATTAGCTCCTAAACAAAGTAAAACGATAAATTGGCCAATGTTTGAGGATGATCTTTACCCACCAAAACCTTTTAAAAGAAGGGAAGAGTAGATATGCCGCAGTGGAAAGACTTATTGATAGAAATAGAAAAAATTGAAAAAATATGGAAGTTCGCTTAGAAATCCAGCATCAGATACAGAAATTAGGAAACATTATATTACCTAAGTCATATATTGAACTTTTAAAGATAATAAATGGGTTAGACTTTAATGGATTAGTAATCTACGGTGTTGATGAAGTTCTACTTGATAAGGAAGTAGATGAAAATATCCATGGGTTTATAGAAACAAACGAGCTTTGGTATGAAAATGATTGGCAAAAGCAATATATATTTTTTGGAGATTCTGATACAGCATGGTATTGTTATGACCTAAAAGAGAGTGTATATGTAGAACTCGACAAACCCTCAGGAACTTTAATTCAGTCATTTGAAAATTTTGATTCCATGTTGAGCGATGCATTTGAAACAATTCTTTTGTAATGAAATGGAATCCTTAGTATAAATCTTTCTTGTGGTTGTCAAAAATTTATTGGTGAACTTATTTGGTTCAAACCATAACGAACTTTTACCCGATGATATTTATGAAAGTAAGAAAATGATTGTTAAAATGTGACCTTGATTGGCTATACACCTTTCAAGGTTTTTATGTTTTAACCATTATTACGATTAAATGAGCCAATATTTGAATCATATATTTCAGGGTGTTAAGTAGACTTATGAGATTGGTTTCAGTGGTTAAGCAATTCTTACTACTTGATCCATATTTGCACAGAAGAATGACAAAGCACGTAGTGATAAAGGTAAACACATAAAGCGAGTGAATAAAAAGAAGAATTAAAATGACTATAAACGATCCAATTTTTGGTGAGCTTGAGTATGAATATGGTTGGATTAAGGATACCACTATTCGTTTTTTTGGAAAAGAAACTCAGATAGCTTTGATGATAGACGGTGAAGAAGATGGCAAGTTTGATGAAAATCAGTATACAGCATATCAGTCACTAATAAAAAATTGGGATGACTTACAACCAAGTCTATTACAATCAATATTAGATTAAATGAAGATTATCCCCTAGTTGAAACAACTGATAAAATACTAGACATGATAACTTTCGATGGAATTGTTGTACCATATGCGGATATTTTTGAAGGTCGTGATATTAGAATTACATTTAATTGTACATGGGATATAGAAAATGGATTAGGCATTCGTCTATTAAATGAAAAAGTAATTGAAGTAGGCTACCAAGATGTTGCAATTTAAGTAGAACTATTCGCTAGGAGGTAATTAGGAATGGATAGTAAACAAATTGCAAAAGAAATTCGTTCGGCTATAAAAAAAGGCGATATTGAAAAGGTAGTTGAGTTAATTGGCTCTAATGCTGAACGTTTAAATATGATGACCCCTTTTGGAACGTGGCTTCATGTTGCAGCTTCTAGAGGAGAGTTAGACATTATTAAGAAACTAATAGAACTTGGTGCAAATGTTAATGTAGTTGGAGGAGTGTATGGTGGTGGAGCATTGAACGAAGCTGCTTCTGCAGGTCATATTGATATAGTAAGGTATTTATTATCTTGTGGAGCTGATATGGATGTAAGCGATCCAGAAAGAAATCCATTGTTTGGTGCAATTAGTAATGGTCATGCTGATATTGCAGGACTATTAATTGAAAGTGGCATAGATACGAATGTTACATATAGTGGTGAATCTATGAGAGAGATAGACGCATTGACTATTGCAAAGGAACAAGGACAAAAAGAAATTGTTAAGTTGTTAGAAAGTCAGAGAGGGCTCTCTAAGGATGTAACTACAACAAATCATAATGATCAGGACCGTCATGTTGAGATTTTAAATCATATTACAAAGCATTTTGGCCCTATTGAAAATACTGTAAGTGAAATTGTTCCAGGTAGTAGAGTACCAGTTACTATTCACATAATCCCTCCGTCAATGAATAAAGATTTTGTCACTCTTGTAACTACCGGTATGAGTGATGAACCTATGGATTATTCAGATGAGGAAAGTATGTTTAAGTATGCAGAGTTGTTACTAAAATTGCCTTCAAGTTGGATAGTTGAAAAGGACAATATGAAAGACCGAAATCATTATTGGCCTCTTGGGTGGTTAAGGAAAGTGGCTCATATTCCACATCTTTATGATGGGTGGCTTGAGGAAGGGGTTATTCTTCCAAATGGGGAACCCCCTCAGCCATTTGCATCAAATACAAAGTTATCATGCATAATGATATGTCGTCCCCAAGAACCCGGACTGGATAACATTCATAATAAAGGGGAAGACATAAATATTTATACACTCGTTCCTATCTATGAAGAAGAAAGAAATCTTGCATTTGACAGAGGGTATGAGTATCTGCTGGAAAGAATGAGTGAGAAAGGAATCTCAGATGTTTTGGACATACATCGGATAAATGTTGGTATGCAATAACACTTGTAGATAGTACATGGGCCGAGATTCTTTTCCCCACTTACATATCATTCGTAAAAGTGTGTTATTTTAACAGGACGTTCGTAATTAATTTCAAAACTTAAGTGAACGTTAAAAATGCTAAACTTCCTATCCAAAAGAAAAGTCCGTAAACGTATACTTTTACGGACAAGATATTTAAACCTATTACAAGATGTTAAAGTAATTATTATCGTTAACAAAAAAGAAAGCTACCCCATCGTTGCAGGACGGATAGCTTTTAGGGAATTTATATGTTCCAATTAATAGAAAAGTCTGAATAATTGTACTATAAATTTATAAATAAGGCAATATAAGATAACCTTTAGCATATGTATAAAACGCAGAGTTTTTATACATCTTTAGGTCATTCATATTTACGGTAAAACCCGTTAAATCAAGGATGTATAAAAAACTGCATTATCCCGTTCGAACAACAAACTTTGAACCCTTGCCTACCAAGGGTTCTTTTTTGGGTTGTGTACCGGAAAGAGACATTATGGTAACTAAAATTGTATAGAACGTACATATTTAGCAGTAGTAATTATCTTTGAAAAGCTATTGGTTGCTATTATCTTTAGACAATTTCATTTCCATATTATCATTTGATGATAAAACTATGTTTGTAGATGGGGTACCAAATGCCATAGCTTTATCAATAAATTCTTCCAAAGTATGCACTGACTCTGTACATACTTTTGCTACGTAACTTATTTGTCCAGCCACACGATAACACTCCGTTACATCAGGGTGGAGATTACAAAATGCTGCAAGATCCTTACACTTTGTTGTTTCAAATAAAACAAATGCAGTTATATTTCTATTTAATTTTTCTGCATCGATAATGGCTTTATATCCTTTTATAATGCCATTTTCCTCTAATCTTCTAACGCGTTCAATTGTAGATGGAGAAGATAAGTAAACTTTTTGGGCTAATTCTTTCATTGAGATCTTAGCATTCAATTGCAATTCATGAAGTATTTTTTTATCTATTAAGTCCATTTTATCGTCAACCTTTTTTTATTAATTATTATTGAATAATTACCTAATTTAGTAAAGTTATCTTTGGGAATAACCTAATCATTTATATGTGAAATGTTATAGATATTTACTAAAATTTATTGAAAGGAGCTGATAATGTGAAGAAAATATTATTACTTTTAGCAAATGGATTTGAAGCTGTAGAAGCAAGTGTTTTTACAGATGTGTTTGGGTGGAATAAATTTGAGGGAGACGGCACAACTAAATTGGTGACAGCAGGTTTACATCCAAAACTAACTTGCACATGGAATTTTACTGTAACCCCAGAAATATTAGTATCAGATATTAATGTGAAAGAATTTGATGCTCTTGCGATACCTGGCGGTTTTGAAGAAGCAAATTTTTATGAAGATGCTTACGATGAGAGGTTTTTACAGGTTATTAGAGACTTTCATGAGATGGGAAAACCTATAGCTAGTATTTGTGTGGCGGCTCTTTCACTTGGAAAAAGTGGAATCTTAGAAGGCAAAAAAGCCACTACATATAATCACCCTAGCAGTATAAGAAAGGCACAGTTAAGAGAAATGGGTGCATTTGTTCAAGATGATTATATTGTTGTAGATAATAATATCATTACTTCCTCAAACCCTAGTACCGGATTTGATGTATCATTTTTGCTATTAGAAAAATTAACTTCAGTAGAAAATGTTAAACGAGTTAAAGAATTAATGGGATTTCAATAATTAAGAATTAGAACAAGTATTGCTTTCAGCTGAGAGACGAAAATTTATAACTTTTAAATAATAAAGAACCCTTATTTATTAAAAAAGGGTTCTTTATTATTTCCGATAACACGTTATATGTAAACTTGCTCTGCGTATAACATAAATTTAAAATAGATATCTTATTCATTTGTAAAGGCAAACCATTCTTGTTGGCTTGCCTTGTTTGCTATTTTTAAGATTGGTTAGTCAATTTTATAATTTTTGTACAGCATATAATAACAATTCCTCAATGTTTCGTTTACCTAATTCTTTCGCTTTATGCTGTAACTCTTCTTTCAAATCACTTGTTACTTTCACTCGTATAACTTCTAAGTCGCTATCAATATAAATGCCACGGCTACGCTTGTTAATTTTTCCTGAGACAAGAACCGACTCTAATAGCTCAACGAGTTCTTGTGAGGATTCTGTCAGCAATACAGGTTTGATTTCAATCAAAAATTGCTCTTTCTCTTCTTGTGGCGTAATTCTCATATTAGTCGGACTGACATATTGATAAAATAAATCCAAGAGTTTATAAAGATGGGATTTTGCATAAGCTGTTTGCTTAAAGGCAAACGTGGCATAGCCTTCTTTGGTAATCATCTTTTTAGACTCAATAGTATAGGCTGCTTCAAAGCCCCGGTGAATTAACTCCTCTAATGTTAACTCTTCGTGCTTTTCTGTAATCGCCATAATCGAATCTTCTACCGAGATAATACGGGCAAACTCTTCTTTTTCGTCCTGTTTTTTCACGAAAAGCTGAAATAGCGCAATGTTTTTCTCGGCGTGATAAAAATGACGCTTACTAGGTTTTTTCCCTACCTCATGAGTACTCTTAAACTCTTCTAACGCTTCTTCGTGAACAAAATAACAATTCATTCCCCGGTATTCTGCTTGGAACGCAGGTAACAGTTCTTGTTTAATGTACTTATTGACCGTTGTGACCGATATATCCAATTGTTGAGCCACTTCTTTTGTTGTAAGTCCTGGCTTTTTTAATTCTTCTTGTAACCGAACCACATCTTCCAGATCAAATTCATAACGACCTTCGATATGCCAGTCATCTTTGTTTATAGGATTTAATTTTCCTTGCTGAATATATGTATAAATCGTTTTCTTCGATGAAATAGTTAACATATCCATGACATCTTCGATAGTAATAATTTTACTAGGATTATCAATCATAAAGAACACTCCTTTTATTCTTATATTAATTAGTAATTTATTATATCATATTTACGTTGAGTTACAGATTAAAAGTTTTTAAAGTAGATATGTAAATGGTACAACTAACTTATTAAAATATATGTTTTATTATTTACTTGGTTCTGGTGCAAAAATTTCAGGACAATTGCAAGTAATCTCTGAAACTTGAACATACTGATACTATTATTCTAAAAGAAGGACGTGATCAGTATGGAAAAGCAACCCTTATTTAAGTGGAAACATTA